>CAYGGS010000016.1:0-14249 GCA_964349545.1 uncultured Gammaproteobacteria bacterium | reverse complement strand
CACCTGACGTCGGCGGGCTTGCCCGCCCACGTTCCTCGCCGGACACCGACCGCAGCTCCCACATCCCGGTGTTGCTGACGGAAACCGTAACGCTCCTTGATCCGAAATCGAACGAACACTGCATCGACGCTACGGTAGGCGGCGGCGGTCATTCACGAGCGCTCCTTGAGCGCACGGGACCTGATGGCCGACTTCTCGCGATCGATCTCGACCAGCACGCGCTCGATATCGCCGCGGATACGCTCGCGCCGTTCTCGTCGCGCGTCACGTTCGCCCACGATGCGTTCGACCACCTCTCATCCATCCGTACCGAGACGCAGTTTCCGGAAGCACAGTGCATCATCGCAGACCTCGGGCTTTCCTCGATCGAACTTTCCGATGAGACCCGAGGATTCTCGTTCCAACATCATGCCAGTCCGCTCGACATGCGGTTCGATCCCTCCCGCGGGGGAATGACCGCCGCAGACCTCCTGAATACTGCGCGGGAAGCAGAGCTCACCCAGATCATTTCCACCTACGGAGAGGAACGGCAGGCGCGTACGATCGCACGGTCGATCGTTGACGCGCGCACCCGTGCACGGATCATTACCACCGACGATCTCGTGAACGCCATCATCCGCGTGTATCGCGGTAAGCGCACGAAGCTCCACCCTGCGACGAAGACCTTCCAGGCGATCCGCATCGCGGTCAACGACGAGTTCGGCCGCCTCGAACGGTTCCTGCCGTGCGCACTCGCTGCGCTCGCACCTGGCGGACGACTCGCGGTCATCAGCTTCCACTCGCTGGAAGACCGGACCGTGAAGCGGTTCCTCCGGGAGCGCGCCGCAGCCGGGATCGTCACCATCCTTACGAAGCATCCCGTCACCCCGAGTTTCGCAGAAACCATACAAAATCCGCGTTCGCGGAGCGCGAAACTCCGGGTGGCGATGCGGAAATGAGTTCGGGAAGGAAACCTACGGTTTCCTCCTCCGAGACCCCTCTTTCCCTCTATGGTGTCGGACCTCGCCGCTCGTCTAGGGTCCCGTCCCCGCTAAGCGGGGTCACCCTGATACTCGCGGCTTCGGTCCGACGGAGATCTCAATAATCGCTCGTACGGCGCGACAGACACAAGAGCGCCTCGGCTAGGGACCCGCGAGACCCTAATCCTCGCGACATCGGCTCGACAGAATCTCAATTAATTAATTAGCAGTCAGTAAAAACAAAACAATGGTCTACACACGGAAGGAAACAACGAAGGACAAACTCGATTTCTGGAAGCGCTTCAAGATCTCCGAACTGGGACTCCGTATCGTCCTGCTCGCGGTCATCGTCGGGGGCGGTCTGTCGTACCTCGTGCTGACCTCGAGCACCGCGACGAAAGGACTCGCCGTGAAGGATTTGAGCGACCGGCTCGATACCCTGACCGCGTCGCGTGCGACGCTGCAAGCCCAGGTCGACCGGCTGCAGTCAATGGCGCGGCTTGAAACCGTGGAGCATGACCTCGACCTCGTCCAGGTCTCGAAGCTCGATTACCTCACCCCGTCATCGGGCGCCGTTGCGGCGCGTTAGCGTCGCTCGAGCGCGAAGAACCGCATGATCCGCACGCGCCGGACACGGACCGCACAGGACCGAACGCGGGTGCTCATGATTCTCGCGAGCATCTTTGTCGGCGTCATCACGATCCGGCTGTTTTCGCTGCAGGTACTGCAGTACGGGTTCTACAAGGCGCTCGCCGAGGGGCAGCATAGCCTGTATGAGAAGCTGTTCCCGACGCGCGGCGGCATCTTCATGACCGAACGCGGATCGGACCGTCTCTTCCCGCTCGCGACGAACGAACCATTGAAGCTCGTCTACGCGAACCCCTCGCAGGTCGACAGGGATCCCGAGGAGATCGCGCGCATGCTCGCGCCGATCCTCGACATGGACAAGGGCGTCATCTACGAGCGCGTCAGCAAGAAAGACGACCTGTACGAACCGTTGAAGCACGGGGTCCGCGACGCCGATGTCCAGAGGATTAAGGCGCTCGACCTGAAGGGCATCGAGTTCGCGGACGAACAGGTCCGCATGTACCCTGAGGGACGGTACGGCAGCCACCTCGTCGGCTTCCTGGGGTATGACGGTGACAAGCGGAAAGGGCAGTACGGCATCGAAGGGGCGTTCGACGCCGAGCTGACCGGCACGGTCGGATCGCTGGAGGCCGAGAAGGATGCCGCAGGACGGTGGATCGCGATCGGTTCGCGGACGCTCGTGCCGGCGAAGCACGGCGATGACGTGGTCCTGACCATCGACCGCGCGATCGAGCATGAGGCGTGTTCGAAGCTCGACGAGGCCGTCCGGAAGCACGGCGCCGACGGCGGCAGCGTCGTGGTGATGGACCCGAAGACGGGCGCCATCCTCGCGATGTGCGGCGCGCCCGACTTCGACCCGAACGACTACAGCGCGGTCGATGACGCGAAGGTGTACACGAACCCCGTGGTCTTCTCGCAGTACGAGCCCGGGTCGGTGATGAAGGCGATCACGATGTCCGCGGCGCTGGACCGCGGCGTGCTCACGCCGAACTCGACCTACACGGACGAGGGGTTCGTGAAGATCGCGAGCTACACGATCAAGAACTCGGACGGCAAGACGAACGGCGTCCAGACGATGACGCAGGTGCTCGAGAAGTCATTGAACACCGGCGCCATCTTCGCGATGCGGCAGACCGGCCCCACGGCGTTCGCGTCGTATCTCGAGAAGTTCGGATTCGGGAAGAAGACGGACGTCGGGCTCCCGGGCGAGTCCGCCGGCGATATCAGCGCACTGGCGCTCGGGAAGGAGATCTACGCGGCGACCGCGTCGTACGGGCAGGGTATCACGGTCACGCCGCTGCAGCTCGCCTCGGCGTTCGGCGCGCTCGCGAACCGCGGTACGCTCATGAAGCCGTACGTCGTGAAGGAGGTCCGCCATGCCGACGGGACCGCGACCGTGACGCAACCGACGACGGTCCGCTCGGCGATCAGCCCGCAGACCGCGACGACCGTCTCGGCCATGCTCGTGAACGTCGTCCAGAACGGCCACGGTACGCGCGCCGGCGTCCCCGGGTACTACATCGCCGGAAAGACCGGCACGGCGCAGGTCCCGAGGACCGACGGCCCCGGCTACCAGGAGGACGTGACGATCGGCTCGTTCGCCGGGTTCGGCCCGGTCGAGGACCCGAAGTTCGTCATGGCCGTACGTATCGACAGGCCGCGCGACGTGCAGTTCGCGGAATCATCGGCCGCGCCGCTGTTCGGCAAGATCGCGAGCTTCATCCTGCACTACTACGAAGTACCGCCGACGGTCGTGACGGGGGAGTGATGACAATCCGCCGGCGGGGCGGTACACTATGCCTATGAAACGTTTCGTGCTTTCGCTGCTCAACCGGTGCGCGCGGCGCGTGGTCGCGAAGTACCGGCCGCAGGTCGTCGGCATCACCGGCTCGTACGGCAAGACGGGCACGAAGGAGGCGGTCGCCGCCGTGTTGTCGCAGGCGTACGACGTCCGTGCAAGCGCGAAAAGCTACAACAACGAGTTCGGCGTGCCGTTCACCGTGCTCGATGCGCCGAGCGGCGACCTGCCGGGGTGGGAGCGTGCGCTGACGGCGCTCTGGCACGGCGTCATACTGCTGCTGTTCCGCAAGCCGTACCCGACGATCCTGGTGCTCGAGATGGGCGCGGACAGGCCGGGCGACATCAGGAACATCCTCGATCTGGTGCCCGTGACGGTGGGCGTCGTAACGAGCGTCGGACCGACGCACCTCGAACGGTTCGGTTCGGTCGAGAACGTGTTCGCCGAGAAATCGCTCCTCGCGACGAAGTTGGACCCCCGCTGCTGGGCGGTCCTGAACGGCGATGATGGCCGCATCCAGACGCTCAGTGAGGCATCGCCGTGCCGGATCGTGAGCTACGGGTTCCAGAGCGGCGTCGCGGTCCGCTGCGTCGATGCGGCGGTCAGCCGGTCGGAATCAAGCACGTATGGCATGCTCCTCACGATCGTGTTCGGGAAGGATACCGTTCCCGTATTCCTGTCGGGTACGGTCGGGCGGCACACTGCCTATGCAGCGCTCGCTGCCGTGGCGGTCGGTATTACGTATTCGATGGACCTCGTCGAGATCGCCGACGGCCTGAAGAAGTATCAACCGCCACCCGGTCGCATGCGCGTGCTCGAGGGTGTGAAGCGCTCGACGCTCCTGGACGATACCTACAATTCCTCGCCGGACGCGTGCATCGCCGCGGTCCAGGCGCTCCGCGAGTTCCCGGCCGAAGGGAAACGCTACGCCGTGCTCGGTGACATGGTCGACCTTGGCCGTGCGACCGAACAAGGGCACCGCGCGGTCGGCAGGGAGGTCGTGGACGAAAAGATCGACGTGTTCGTCGGCGTGGGCGCGGCGATGAAGAAGGCGGCCGATGAGGCGAAGCTCCAGGGCATGTCGCCGGACAGGATATTCTCGTTCGACGATCCGCTGTCAGCGGCGCAGTTCGTGAAGGAGCGGATGAAGCAGGGCGACGTCGTTCTCCTGAAAGGCTCCCAGCGGTCGCGCATGGAAACAGCGACGATGGAGCTGATGGCGGAACCGGAGCGTGCGAAGGAGCTGCTCGTCCGGCAGGAAGCGCTCTGGTTGCGGACGTAACCATGTCCTTGGAAGCTATCTAACCACGGAAGGGGGTGACGGCAGTGGGCATCGACACGCTGGAACACATGCAGGCGGTACAGGCAGCGCATCCCGAAGGAGGCGCGACTGCGCCGTTCGATCAACTGATCGGCAAGGTCCGCGATCTTCTGTATCAGCGCGCGACCGGCGAGATGGTGCACACGCACGACATCGTCCTGAAGTTCAGGGATCAGAAGGGACACACGGCGGACGTGGACATCCCCATCGGGGAACTCACGGCGATCGACCGCGATCTCTGGTGGGACGTTGAAGCTCCGCTCGAGGAACAGAGCGTTCCGCATCAGATCAGCGCCGAGCTGACGAAGCAGGGGTTCGACCTCGACGATCCAACGTTGCCGGACACCACCGTGGAGATCACGGACAAGGCGACATAGCTCGGTCAGCATACTAGAGGAGGGAGCCGCAGGACTGCATATCCGGCGGTTTTCCTTTTCGGGGTGGTATACTGGAACCATGCAGACCGAACCGCGCGAGTATTACGAACGACACCAGTTCCTCTATGACCATTTCTGGTCACGGAGCGCTTTGCATTACGGTCTCTGGTCCGAGGGGGTTGGGTCGCTCCGCGCCGCTGTCGAGCGGACCAATCATGTCGTCAGCCAACAACTGAACATCACTGCGGCCGACCAGGTCCTCGATCTCGGTTCAGGCACGGGCGGGACCGCGGTATCGATCGCGCGCACGACCGGCTGCCGCGTTACCGGCATCACCATCTCGCCGCGGCAGCAGCGGCAGGCGACACGGCACGCGGCCGACGAGGGCCTCGCTGACCGCGTGACGTTCGTCCTGGGCGATTTCGAAAAGCAGTTGCCCTTTTCGGATGGTGTGTTCACCGCGGTCGTGGCGATCGAAGCATTCTGCCATGCGCACGACAAGCAGGACGTGCTCCGAGAACTGTTCCGCGTGCTCGCCCCGGGCGGTCGTATCGCAATCGTTGACGGTTTTCTTACGAAAGAGGTCCCCATGCCGTATGAGCAGCGCATCTACGATGTGTGCCGAAAGGGCTGGCAGGTACCGTCGCTGGCTACGGTCGAGGGGATGTACGGTATGCTCCGCCGCGCGGGATTCACCGAGTCGACGTGGGACGACCATACGCGCGAGGTCATCCGGTCGAGCGAGCGGATCCGGCTGTAAGGCAGGCTATCGCTGGTCCCCGCATGGCTGTTGACCGTACTCCATATTTCACCGCTCCTCGATAATTCGCGGTGCATGATCGAGCAGCGGAGGATGTTCGATGGTATCGCACGGTACGGGATCGTGACGGCGGGGAAGTAGCGCCTACCATAGTGACATCGGCGAACCGATGGTTTGACGAAGCGAGGCATTTCAAGCAGAATACAGACATGAAACAATCGCAGTTGTTCACTAAGACGAAGAAGGAGACACCGAAGGACGAGACCGCGAAGAGCGCGCAGCTCCTGCTCCGCGCCGGGTTCGTGCACAAGGAGCTCGCCGGCGTGTACTCGTTCCTCCCGCTCGGGTTCCGCGTCCTGAACCGCATCGTAACGATCATCCGTGAGGAGATGAACACGCTCGGCGGCATCGAGCTTTCGATGTCGAGCTTGCAGGACGCGAACGTCTGGAAGGCGACGGACCGATGGAGCGACGCGGCAGTCGACGTATGGTTCAAATCGAAACTCAAGAACGACACCGAGGTCGGCCTCGCGTTCACGCACGAGGACCCGCTCACGCGGATGATGAAGAACTACGTGTCCTCATACCGCGACCTGCCGGTCTACCTGTATCAATTCCAGACGAAGTTCCGGAACGAGCTCCGCGCGAAGAGCGGTTTGCTCCGGACGCGCGAATTCCTGATGAAGGACCTCTACTCGTTCAGCGCGACGAAGGAGGACCTCGATGCGTTCTACAAAAAGGCAGCAGCGGCGTACGCGAGGATCTGGGACCGCGTCGGCATCGGCGAGAAGACCGTGCGCACGTTCGCGTCCGGCGGGTCGTTCTCGAAGTTCTCCGACGAGTTCCAGACGGTGTGCGACGCCGGCGAGGACACGATCTACCTCGCGAAGGACTGGTCGATGGCCGTGAACAAGGAGGTGTACACGGACGAGGTGCTCGCGGAGCTTGGAAAGAAGAAAGGGGATTTCGACGAGGTCCGCGCGATCGAGGTCGGGAACATCTTCAAGCTCGGCACAAGGTTCTCGGAGCCGCTCGGATTGACGTACACGGACGAGGCAGGCAGGCCGCACCCGGTCGTCATGGGGTCGTACGGCATCGGCCCGGCACGCGTCATGGCCACGGCGGTCGAGCTGTTCAACGACGATAAGGGCATGTGTTGGCCAAAAGCCATCGCGCCGTTCGATGTGCACGTGGTCGAACTGAACCCGAAACAGGATGCGGCGATATCAACTGAAGCAGAAAAACTGGTGAAGGAACTGGAAGCCTTGGGTAACGAAGTGCTGCACGATGACCGCGACCTGTCGCCCGGCCAGAAGTTCGCGGATTCAGACCTCATCGGCATACCCGTGCGCGTCGTCGTCAGCGAGAAGACCATGAAGGCCGGGAAGTTCGAGGTGAAGCAGCGAACGGCACGACAGGCTGACATGATGGACCTACCATCGCTTATGAAAGGAGCAGTACTATGAAAAGCAAATGTGCGTTCGGCGGCGGTGCATACTTTCTTTCGTTCATCGGCGCGGTCGTGTACTTCCTGCAGCACGCGACGGGATTCTGGAACGGCGTGCTCGGCATACTCAAGGCCTGCGTCTGGCCGGCCATTGCCGTCTACCACCTGTTCGGTCATTTAGGGATGTAACGCATCGTTACCCGTGATGAGCAGGAAGTAAGGCAATGACCTCGATCTGGTACCTCATCGCTGCGGCCGCGCTCGCGGTCTTCGTGTGGCGGCGCGACCTCCGGCGGCAGATGTTCGTGGCGATGGCGTTCGCCGCGCCGCTCACCGTCATCCAGCCGCTCCTGACGGGGAACTGGACGCTTCATGGGATGAGCTGGACGCTGCTCGTCGCGCAGTGCGTGACGGTCGCGTCGCTGGCGGCGCTCGCGTCCGCCCTCTACCTCGTGTTCATGAGCGCGCGGCTGACGCCGCTCGTCCATCCTGACCGGCGTCACCTCGGCTGGCTCGCGCTCACGCCGGTCGCAACGATCGCGCTGGCGCTCGCGATCCACTGGCCGATGTCGGTCGGCCTGCTCGCGGCGTTCGTGATCGACCTCGTCGTGATCGCGTTCGTGCGCCGCGACCTCCTGTGGGACATGGTCGTGAGCTCCGCCGGGTTCGGGTTCCTGTACGCGGTGCTGTTCATGATCGCGACCGTCGTCTCCCCGGGCGACTGGTCGCCGATCATCCTGAGCAGCGGTTCCATCGGCATCACGTTCTTCTCGGTGCCGGTCGAGGAGCTCCTGTTCGTCGTCTTCCTGGGCGCGGTCATCGGCCCGCTCTATGCCGCGACGAAGCACGTTCGCATCATTCCCACTGAGAACGTCGGTATCGGTCCGCAGCGGACGAAGAAGATCGTGGGCATGACGATCCTCGTGGTTTCGGCGCTGATAACGATCTGGGCCGTGATCGTCGTTGTCATCCCGCCGACGGTCTCGGCCGCCCTACCCACTGCCGCAGTCCCGTTGACCTACCAGCCGAGCATACATTTCTCGCGCCCCGTCAGCCGCCAGAGGATCGATGTCGAGATCACGCCGCCCGTCGACGGGCAGGTGGTGTTCGAGAATCCGGCGCTCGGCGGGCACGCGTACCGGACCGCGCGTTTCGTCCCGACGGTGCCGTTCGAGCCGGCGACCGCGTATGCCGTGACGTTCTCCGGGATCGGCAGCCTCGCGGGGCTGGGCAATGCGAGTTCGACCGTGCCGTATACGACGATGACGCTCCCCACCATTTCGACGATCGCGAGCGCGACGCCGGTGAACCCGTGCGGACCGTTCCCGGCCATGCTCGATCAGCCGATCGATGAGATGACCTCCTTCAGCTTCACGCTCGAACCCGACGGCGTACTGGCCGCGGCGCTCGATGCCGACAAGAAGACCTTCCAGCTCACCCCGACGGCGTGCCTGCGCCAGGGAGCACCGTATACGGTGAAGGCCTGGCGGCAGCTCTCGTTCGTGAGTACCGACGGGGTTACGACGTCGACCAGCGACCGCGTGCTGGTCGCGACGGTCCCCGTCACTACGGCTGCCGAACCATCAGTCGTCTCGATCACCCCGAACGGCGAGGGCGTGCCGCTGGCAACTCCGACCGTCAGCATCGTCTTCGCGGAGGCCATGGTACCGGACAGCGTGCTGAAGAGCATCACGATCGAGCCGAAACCGGATGGCCAGTGGTCATCGACGGACGATCGTACGTTCGTTTATACGATGACCGCGCCGCTCGCACCCGCGACGATCTACCGTGTGACCGTCCCCGCAGGCACTGTGTCGGCGAACGGCGGTACCGTACAGACCGCCCTCGTGGTGCAGTTCATGACGATCAGGCCGATCGCCGTCGCGTCGGTGTTTCCCGGCAACGGCACGACCGGCTATACGGTCGGCGGCCACGTGCGCGTCACGTTCGACCAGTTGGTCGACCGGCTGCCGGCCGCCGCCGCTTTTTCGATCGATCCGTCCGTTCCCGGCGATATCACCTGGCAGGGGAACACGCTCGAGTTCGCACCGCGCGCTCCGCTCGGCCATGATACGGCGTACACGATCGGTATCGCCGCCGGCGTCACCGGACCGGACGCGCAACCGTCGACCGCGGCAGTGACGAGCAGGTTCACGACCGAAGCACGCAAGGTGCTGTTGAACATCGCCGTGGACTACCAGGACAAGGCGCTCTCCTGCGAGGCGGCCGCGTTGAAGATGGCGCTTGCGGGCAAGGGTGTTAAGGTTTCGGAGGGCGCCATCATGAAGCTCGTCGGATACGACCCGACGCCGCACCGCGGTAACGTCTGGGGCGATCCCGACAAGGCCTTCGTCGGATTGATCACCGGCAAGCAGAACACGACCGGCTACGGCGTGCACTGGGACCCGATCGCCGCCGCGGCGCGCCACTGGCGACCGGCGACCGCGTTCAGCGGCTGGACGCCCGCGAAATTGGCCGACGCGATCAGCAAGGGCAATCCCGTCGTCATCTGGGGCGTCGTCGGAAAGTCGTATGCCGACCCCTGGAAGACGCCGAGCGGAAAGAAGGTCGCGGCCTGGAAGGGCGAGCACGCCCGGACCGTCGTCGGATTCATCGGACCGGCAGCGACCCCGACCGCGTTCATCATCAACGATCCGAACGTCGGCCGGATCACGTGGACGACCGCGGCGCTCGTCTCGAACTGGGCGACGTTCGGGAACAGCGGTGTCGTTGTAGAATAGTGCGATTATTGGTCTTGACAGGCGAGGTAAATAATAGTAAGCATAAGCCGTTTGTGCGGTTTGTTTTTGTCCTCTGAAAAGTGAATAGTAAAGGTGTATTCAACAGGTCGTTTCGGCCCCAAAGCGAAAGGAGTTGAACGGTAAAGGTAAAGCTAGCATGGTCATGATTTTCCTCGCAGTTCACCGCTTCAAAGGAGGCAGGCCGTGAAGAAGACCCTGTTCATCTGCACGCTCATGGCGCTGGTCGTCGGGATGTTCATCCCGCTGACGGCAAGCGCCGCGACGTACGTCGTGAACCCGGCTGGTACGGGCGACTTCCCGACCATTCAGGCGGCCATCAACGCCGCCACCACGGGCGATATCATCGAACTCACTGATGGCATCTACACCGGCGGCGGTAACCGGGACGTGAACTACAGCGGCAAGCTGGTCACTGTCCGGTCGCAGAGCGGCGACTCGACCGCCTGCATCATCGACTGCCAGGGGAGTTCGGGCGACCCGCACATCGGTTTCTACTTCTACTCCGGTGAGGGTCCGACCGCGAAGCTCAAGAACATCACGATCATCAACGGCTTCTCGGACATGCTCTACGCGCCGCTGGCTATCTACATCTCCGGCGCCAGCCCGACGATCGACGGCTGTGTCTTTGTCGACAATGGGGTCAACATCACGGGATATGCGAACCCGACTTTCGTCGGGTGCGTGTTCCGCGACTTCAACACTGGGGGGTTTTCGCAGTCCCCGATCTCCATCTCGAACACGGGCGGACGCGTCGCGGACGTGGCAGTCGAGGACTGCGTCTTCCACAACAGCACGTTCGGCGGCGAGTATGGGTACGGGCAAGCAATCAGGGTGTCGGGTACTGCACGCTAGGTAGTGGAACTACCAACACCATCTACGTCAGGCGCAGTCTCTTCGAGAACCTTAACGGCACCGCGATCGATCTTGGTGGGACAGGCGACGTGACCGTCTGGGGCTACGTCGACGACTGTATCATCCGCTCGTGCGGCAATGTCAACGTGTCCGCACCGGCGGTCAATGTCTCGACCAACTCCACCTCGGACACCCATGTCCGGTTGTCGGGCAACCTGATCTACGACTGTCCGGCTGCGGCCATTTCGATCTATGGCAACAATGCGAATCTCTGGATCGAGGTCGACAGCTGTACGATCGCCAACAACGCCGCCGGTATCGTCAAGGGTTCGCCAACGTCGTCCCTGGCGATCGCCCACAGCATCCTTTGGGACAACGGCGATGATCTGAACGGCGTGTCGTCGGGCGAGGTCTCCTGTTCCGACATCAGCGACGGTGACTTCAACGGCGTGAACGGCAACTTCTCGACCGATCCGATGTTCTGCGATCCGGCGGACGGCGTGTACTCGCTCAACGCCCAGTCGCCGTGCCTGACCGGATTCGGTTGCGGACGGATCGGCGCGTTCGGCAGTTGCAGTAACATCATCACGGCCATCTCTGATATCGGTAACGATCAGGGACGGGCGGTGCGCTTGACCTTCACGCCGAATGTCCTCGATACGGTCGGCTCGCCGACCCCGATCACGCGGTACGATGTCTTCCGCCGGATCGACCAGCTGCCGATGGCGATGATGCCGATGTCGGCGGGTCGCCTGGCCAGTCCGGACGGCGTGATGATCGTCGGGTGGGACTACGTGTTGTCCGTTCCCGCGTACTGCGAGGACGAGTACAACGTCGTCGTTCCGACGTTGGCCGATTCGAACTCCGCGGGGATGTTCATGACCGCCTTCTTCGTCCGCGCGGCGACGGCCTCTCCCGGTGTGTTCTTCGACACCGCGCCCGACTCCGGCTACTCGGTCGACAACCTGGCCCCGTTCGCTCCGACCGGATTCATGGCCAGCTACGTGGCCGGGAACAACGAGCTCACGTGGGAGGAGTCCGAGGCCGCGGACTTCCAGTACTTCAAGGTGTACCGGAGCACGGACCCGGGCTTCGTGCCGGGGCCGGAGAACCTGGTGCATACCACCACGACGACGGCCTGGACCGACGCCGGCGGCCTGGCCTACTACAAGCTGTCGGCCGTGGACTTCAACGGCAACGAGGGCGCCTTCGCCTCGACGGCCATCACCGTCGGAGTCGATGACCAGCCGAACCTGGTCTTCGCGCTCGAGCCGGTCAAGCCGAATCCGGCGGCCGGCAGAACCTTCAACGTGACCTTCAGCCTGCCGACTGCGGCGCCGGCGCAGCTCGCGCTGGTCGACGTGGCCGGCCGGAAGATCGCGACCCACGAGTTCATGGCCGCCGGTCGGCAGACGATCAACCTGGCGGCGGGTCAGCGCCTGGCGGCCGGCGTCTACTTCGTTCAGCTGACGCAGGGCACCAACACTCGTTCAACGCGCGTGGTCGTGGTCCAGTAGTCAGGACCTGACCGCTCGTTCACCAATGACCTTTCCGCACCCCCGTGCCTGCATGGACGGGGGTGTTGATTTTTCCATGAAGAATCGAGCGGCGTGGTCGTGGAATAGATTACAGCGACTTCGTGCCGACGGGGAGTGGGCGCTGGCTCTTCTTTGCTTCATCGCGCAGTCGTGCCGCTAGTTCGCGCGACGTCTTTTTCGAATGTTCCCGGAGTTCCTTGTCGTAGACGCTGATCTCCCCGTGCACGCGGAGCGCCATGCGGTTGAAGCCCGTGAGCGTGATGCCCTCGAGCGTGCGGACGCGGGACAGCGCGACGTAGCCCATGCCCTCGGTGAACGCCCTGCCGAGGTCGATCTCCGCGCAGTCGAGGCTCATGCCCTGGCTCTTGTGGATGGTGATCGCCCACGCGAGCCGCAGGGGGAGCTGGACGATCTCGCCGAGCTTCTTCCCGTCCTCCTCGAACGCCCAGGTCGCAGGGCTCGCCGTGATCTCGAGGCCGTTCTTCGTCAGGACGATCGGATGCTCCGTGCCGGGCGCGAACCCGACGACCTCGCCGAGCGTGCCGTTCACGTAGCCCTCGTCGAAGTTGTTCGTGACGAACATGACGAGTGCGCCTACTTTCAGCGTGAGCACCTCGGGCGCCAGGCAATTCCTCTTCAGCGGCTCGACGTACCGTTCGCTCCCGTTCGCGCGCATCGTGTACGTATGCTCCGCACCCTCGATCTCCGCGAGTTCGCGCGCGTTGAGCGTGTCGACGTCGACGTTATGCGAATAGAGCTTGGTCGGTTTCGAAACACCGGTGATCGGCGCGTGCATGCGCTTTTCGAGCTGCTCCCTCGCGTCATTGAGGTCCCTGCTGTGCCGGATGCTGTTCAGGATCGCGAAGTAGTCCATATCGAGCTGCCGGTACTGCTGCTCGAGGTAGCAGACCGTGAAGATCCCTTGCTGCCATGTCTTTGAACGGAACGCGAAGTCGGGCGACGCGCTGTCCTGGCGCTTCGACACCGGCGGCAGCTGGAAGAAGTCGCCGCTGACGATGATCTGGAGCCCGCCGAAGGGGAGCGGGACCGCCCGGACCTTCCGGCAGACCTCCTCGACGAGGTCGAGCCGCTTCGCGTCGAGCATGGAGATCTCGTCGATGATGAGCGTGTTCGTCTCACGGAGCCGTGCCCGGACCTTCTTGTTGCCCGTCACTTTTTTCAACTCGCTTTTCGTCAGCGCGTCATGGATGCCGATGCCGGCCCACGAGTGGATCGTCCGGCCGTTCAGGTGAGTCGCTGCGATGCCGGTCGATGCCGTCACGGCGACGGCCTTGCCGATCGACTTGCAGTACGCGATGTAGTCGTTCAATAAATGCGTCTTCCCGCTGCCGGCCGGACCGGTCAGGAAGACGTTCGTCCCTGCCTTCAGTATCTCGAGCGCTTCGGATTGGGTCATGTCTCACAGTGTAGCATTGTTTTGCGTGCGCGCCCTATCGCACGCTATGATTGACAGCCGTATTCGATGCGGTATGCTGCAAACAGGTGGCGATCATTACATCGCCATGCGTTCATATTGGGTGTATATACTTGCTTGCGAGTAAAAGAAACGGCACGCTCTACATCGGCGTGACGAACGATTTGCTACGCCGTGTGTATGAGCATAAACACGGATTGGTCGATGGTTTCACGAAGAAGTACGGAGTTCATCGGTTGGTATATTGCGAAGAGACCAATGATATTAGCGCTGCAATTGAACGTGAGAAACAATTGAAATGGTGGAAACGGAAATGGAAACTTCAACTTATAGAAAGCGTCAACCCCAATTGGGATGATTTGTTTGGGTAATCTGGATTCCGGCTTTCGCCGGAATGACAATACTATACCCT
>CAYGGS010000015.1:0-14361 GCA_964349545.1 uncultured Gammaproteobacteria bacterium | reverse complement strand
TGTTCCGCGCGGACGACGTCGTCCCGTTCCCGCACCATCGGGCGATCGTCGAGGGTTCCGGCCGGCGTGCGGAGAGCCTGTTCAAGGTGCCGGGCGTGTTCGATGACGGAGGGAAACATGGCGTCTGACCTCACGAAGCTCGACGGCCGTACGCTCCACGTGAAGCTCGAAGCGAAGGAGCTGTCCTGCGCCGATATCGTCGAGGCGTACCTTACGGCGATCGACGCCCGCGACAAGGACCTTGGGTGCTTCCTGCACGTTGACGTAGAGGGCGCGCGGACCGCAGCTGCCGCGCTCGACGAGCGTCATGCCGCAGGCGAAGCACTGCCGCCGCTCGCAGGGTATGTCATCGCCGTGAAGGACAACATCGCCGTGAAGGGCATGCCGACGACCGCCGGTTCGAAGATGCTCGAAGGCTACGTCCCCCCGTACGAGGCGACCGCGGTCGTACGGCTGCGAAAGGCGGGCGTCATCATCATCGGCAAGACGAACCTCGACGAGTTCGGCATGGGCGCATCGACCGAACATTCGGCGTTCCATCCGACGAAAAATCCGTACGATCCCGCGCGTGTTCCCGGCGGGTCGTCGGGCGGTTCCGCCGCGGCGGTCGCCGCCGGATTCTGCACGGCCGCGCTCGGTACCGACACCGGCGGCTCGGTCAGGCAGCCGGCCGCGTTCTGCGGCGTCGTCGGGATGCGGCCGTCGTACGGCCTGGTCAGCAGGAACGGGCTGATCGCGCTGGCGTCGTCGATGGACACCATCGGCCCGCTCGCGCATACCGTCGTCGATGCGCGGGCGATGCTCGCCGCGATGTCCGGTCATGACCCGTCCGACGCGACGACGATCCCGGAGAGAGGGATCGCTTCACGGTCGAAGAAGGTATCGTTGAACGGCATGCGCATCGGCCTGCCGAAGGAGTACCTTGTGGGCGTGTCGGACGACCGCGTCCGGCGCTCGTACGACGCGTTCTGCGCGATGCTCCGGACGAAGGGTGCCGAGCTCGTCGAGTGCTCGCTCCCGACGACGCCGCACGCCATCCCCACGTACTACGTGCTCATGCCGGCCGAAGCGTCGTCGAACCTCGCACGGTACGACGGCATCAGGTTCGGTCACCCCGGCCAGGCCGACCTCGGTCATCGACGTGTCTACGCCGAGCTCCGTGGAAAACGGTTCGGCGCGGAGCCGAAGCGGCGCATCATGACGGGTACGTTCACGCTGTCCGAGGGATACGCCGACCGGTACTACCATGCGGCACAGCGGGTTCGGACGCTCATCCGCGAGGATTTCACGCGCGTGTTCGAAGACGTCGACCTTCTGGTGACGCCGGCGACCCCGACTCCGGCCTTTCCGCTCGGAAGCATCACCGATCCGATCGATATGTACCGTCAGGACGTGTTCATGTCGGCGGCGAGCCTCGCGGGGATCCCGGCAATCTCGATCCCTGCGGCAGAGCCCGGCCCGCTCCCCATCGGCATCCAGCTCATGGGAGCGCAGGGGGACGATACGCTCCTCCTCGATGTTGCTGAAGCTGCGACCGCGGTTTGAACCTGCGGATAACATCGCTTGATGGCGGGCGGATATAATAGTATACTTCCTTATGCCGTATCTGAACGTGCGGCAGAAAAGGAACTACGTATGAAGAAAACCAAGGTATTGATCGTCGAGGACGAAGCAATGCTCGCGGACATGTACGCGACGAAGTTCTCGATGGAGGGCTTCGAGGCCGAGAAGGCCAACGACGGTTCCGAGGGGTTGGCGAAGGCCGCAACGTTCAAACCCGACGTGATCCTGCTCGATATCATCATGCCGAAGATCGACGGGTTCGGCGTACTGAAGCGGCTCCGCGCCGAAGCAGCGTTCAAACATACGCTCATCGTGCTGCTGACGAACCTCGGGCAGGAGGACGACGTCAAGAAGGGCAAACAGCTCGGCGCGAACGACTATTTCGTGAAGGCGAACCATACGCCGGCCGATGTCGTCGAAAAGATCCGCAAGCTGACCGGCGTTGCGCCTCATCAGCAACAGCAACCACACCACCAATAATCAAGGATTACCGCGTATGCACCCACGACAAGAACGGACGCTCGTACTTATCAAACCTGACGGCGTGAAGCGAGGGCTCGTCGGCGAGGCGGTGAAGCGGTTCGAGCAGCGCGGCCTTAAGATCATCGCGCTCAAGATGATCGCTCCCGGCCAGCGGAAGTTCCATGACCACTACCCGAAGGACAAGGCTTGGATCAACCGGCTCGGCGAGAAGACGCTATCCGGGTTCCAAAAGTACGGCATGGATCCGATCAAGAAGCTCGGCACGGACGACCCGAAGAAGATCGGTCCGGAGGTCCGGAAGTGGATCATCGAGTACATGATGAGCGGTCCGATCGTCGCCATCGTCGTCGAGGGCATCCACGCGATCGACATGGTCCGGAAGATCGTCGGCATGACCCTGCCGAACATGGCCGAGATGGGCACGTTCCGCGGCGACTACTCCGTCGATTCGCCGACGCTCGCGAACGTCGACAAGCGGGCGATCCACAACCTCATCCATGCGTCGGAAAACCCTGCCGAATCGAAGCACGAGATCGCGCACTGGTTCTCGAAGACGGAGCTCCACGGTTACAAGCGGGCCGAAGAAGACGTGATGTTCTAGGCGCGGCGTTGACCCCGTTAGAGAGTCACGAGTTTAGAGAATATACCTACCACGATGTTGGAGCTTTTTCAAGCAGCTCTCTAACGGGGTTGACCCCGTTAGAAGGTCGTATGTAGGAAGATATTCTTGGAATTATCTGCATAGCGATCTATCGTATGCGCCTTCTAACGGGGTTGACCGCCGGTCGTGACCGGGCTATCCTGTGAATATTCGTTTTGACATTCCGTACGGTGTCGCACCTCGCGCAGGGTTCACCTAAGGTGGCGCCCCTGCACGAGATGCGACCTCATACGCCTTGACCGAAGGCGTGTTTACCCGCGCACCAGTCCCGCCAGTTGGCGGGACGGATGCGTGTTTCCGTACTCCGAAAGTCCGAAAGGACTAATACCCCAAGCGTAAGCTTGGGGAGTACTTCACCATTCACGCAGAAGGCGATATACTTCGGTCGCTCTCCTTCGCTTCCTTCTATCATCATTCTCTGCCCATCCCTTCGGTCGCCCCATATCGCCCGGTCCCGTGGGACCGCGGCTGCGGGCCCAGTCCGTCCGTGCGCTTCGGGCAACATCGGTCGGACCATACCAGCCGGAGAATGTGGTGACGGGGCGCGGGGAGCGTTTCAAGGAAAAACTGTTTAGGTTTTTCCTTTTGATGTGCCGTTGCTTCGTTCGGCCGATGCCGTTTGATTTGACAACGTTGTACTGGTATACTCATTGGGGTTATTTCATAATCGCGCCCCGAGTCGGGGTATGGTGCATTAAAGATGCGCGTCCCGTACCAGAGTCGGGGATTGGCCCCGCACCGCTCGTGTTACTCGGGTGCGGGGTAAACTCCGTTCCCCGTCATCCCGTCATTCGACGGGACAGGTTCGGCGGGGTAAAGTCCGCGCTGCGTAAAACGCGGCAAGCGCTTGCATGGCCCCGCACAACTCGCTACGCTCGTATGCGGGGTATAGGTGCAAGAGAAGGGCAGAGTCGGGGTATGGCGCAGTTGGTAGCGCGCTTGCATGGGGTGCAAGAGGTCGGGAGTTCGAGTCTCCCTACCCCGACTCTGCCCAGCTCGACTAGTTATGTGCAAGTTTATCCCGCACCTGAACGAAGTGAATGGTGCGGGAAGGCCACCGGTTCGAGTCCGGTATCCCCGACTCTGGTTCGGGAATAAGGTGAACGCGTACTTGCTAACGCATTAATTGCGGTCGGATGCGTCGCCGACATTGGTGTAGCAACACGCTCAAGACGGCCTCAGTACGATATATCGGCGCGGATCCCTCAACACCACGGCACGGTTTGATGGTATTCAGCTGGTCATCGATGAACATGCCACCGTCCGAACATCGCTTTGGTGGATGCTGTGGAACAGTGATAAACCTTAAATAATCCAGTAAACTAGCCCTTTTTCTCATCCCCTCGGAGACAATGGGGGTTGTTTGCGTTGGATCGTTGCAGGGTCAGCTCTTGACAATTTCTTCGTTATCAGCTAGACTTGCTCGTTTTACCTACCATTAGCGTTTTTCTACCATGGTCGCGAAAAACGTCATTGAAATTCTTCAGAAGGAAGGCGTGCTGAGCAAGCGCGTGCTACCGAAGCTCCGTGATTTCGAACGGGCAAGCGGTGGGAATGTGCTGGATTTCATATCAAATGAACACCTCGCCTCGTCCGGTACGGTCATTCCGATGCTTCGCAATACGTACAAGATCCCTGTCGTAGACCTTACGGTCGAGGATATCGACCTTAACACCGCGCGGTTGCTTCCGCGTGATATGTGCTTTGAACACGTGGTCGTCCCGTTCCTCGCGAACGAACGTGAAGTGGCGGTCGCGATGGACAATCCAGAAAATTCAGAGCTGATCGCGTTCGCATCGCAGCAGCTTCACCGGCGCGTCGTCCCGTTCCTCGCGCAGAAGAGCTCGATCATGCAGGTGCTCGCCGCTGCGTTCGACCAGTCCGCGGAGGACAGTCGCGGCCAGGTCCAGGAATTGATAGCGCGCGTCGAAAGTTTCACCGGCAACCCCGAAGCGATGGCGATGGAAATGCCGGTCGTGAAGCTCTTGAACCACCTGATAGCCTTCGCCTTGCGCTCGTCAGCGAGCGACCTCCATATCGAACCTGGCGATGAATATGTCACGTTGCGGTTCCGTGTTGACGGCCTGCTGCATGAGATGTTCAGGTTGCCGCACTCGCTTCTCGCGCCGGTCATCGCACGCATCAAGATACTGTCGCACCTCCGCATCGACGAGAACCTCCGCCCGCAGGACGGCCGTTTCACGTTCTCGGAGAACGGCGAGAACGTGGCGATCCGCGTATCGATCATCCCGACGCTCTACGGTCCGAAGGCGGCGCTCCGGTTCCTCGATACGAACGCGGCGTCGCTCTCGCTCGATACCGTCGGTCTTTCCATCGAGGACCTCGCGACGCTCCGAAAGGCGATCGGGAACACCCACGGACTGGTGCTCGTGACCGGCCCGACGGGGTCGGGTAAGACCACGACGCTCTATGCGTTGCTGAACGAGCTCCAGAAGAAGCACATGAACCTGTCGACCATCGAGGACCCGATCGAGTATCACGTATCGGGCGTCAACCAGATCCAGGTCAATCCGCAGGTGGGCCTTACGTTCTCCGAAGGCCTTCGGTCGATCCTCCGTCAGGATCCGGACATCATCATGGTCGGCGAGATACGCGACCGCGAGACCGCGCAGATCGCCGTGAACGCGGCGCTCACCGGCCACCTCGTGCTCTCGTCGCTGCATACGAACAGTGCGAGCGCGGCGATCGCACGGCTGATCGACATGGGCATCGAACCGTACCTGGTTGCCTCGACGCTCCGCGCCGTGGTCGGGCAGCGGTTGGTGCGCAAGCTCTGTGCGTCGTGCACAACAATCACCGATGTGCCGGTCGCGTTCCGCGATTCGGTGACGTCCCTTGCCATAGGCGCCGGGTGCGAACGGTGCCTCAACACCGGCCACAGCGGCCGTACGGGCATCTATGAGACGATCGTCGTCGATACCCGGTTCCATGATGCCATCATGTCGCGCGCGAACGCGCACGATATCGAGACGATCGCGAAGAAGCATGGTATGAAGACCATCCGTGAGCACGGGCTCGGCAAGGTGTCCGCACACGAGACATCGCTCGAAGAGGTCATCAGAACAACTCAATAACGTCCCTATGAGCACCTACGAATATACCGCTCTCGACTTTTCAAACGTCGTTCAGCGCGGCTTGATCAAGGGCAGTAATCGCTCTCGAGTGCAACGTCGGCTTGAGCGCAACAACCTGACCGTCGTCACGCTCTCTAAGATCGTCGCGCCGTCGCGGGTACGGCATCTGATCCAACGCCGCGTGTCGTCCATGGACCGCGCGCTGTTCACCCGAAACCTCATGACGATGATGCGGGCGGGATTGACGTTCACGGACGCGCTCGCATCGTGCAAGGACCAGACATCGAATCCCGCGCTGAAACGCATCATCGGCGAGATCGAACAGTCGGTCATGTCCGGTCAGCCGCTGTCAGCGGCCTTCGACCGCTATCCGTCGGTTTTCCCCTCGGTGTTCCGGGCGATGGTCAGGGTCGGCGAACGCGGCGGCAAGCTGATCGACGTGCTCGAGTTCCTCGCGCGCCAACAGGAGGGCGACATGCGCCTCATACGCAGGATCAAGTCCGCGATCGCGTATCCGACGCTGATCATCATCACCATGTGCGCGATGGTCGTCCTGATGATGCTGTTCGTCATCCCGAACATTTCGGCGATCTACGACGAAGCGAACGTCGCGCTTCCATTGACGACAAGGACCCTGATCGCGACGAGCCACTGGACGGTGTCATACGGCGCCTATGCCCTCGTCGGTATCATTGCGCTCATCATCGGGCTCAAGGTCCTTATCAGAAAGTCGGTCACATTCAGGATGTTCGTCCACAAGCGGGCGTTGTCGCTCCCGCTCGTCGGCACCGTGACGAAGAAGATCGACCTGGTCATCATCAGCCGCTCGCTCGGTATGTTGAGCCATGCCGGCGTGTCGTTCGACGAGAGCCTCGGGCTCACGAGCTCGGTAGCCCATAACGCGCTGTATCAGCGCGCACTCTCGACCGCGAAGACGTTCGTCCGGCGCGGCGTGAAGCTTCGCGACGTGTTCAAGGGCAATCCGGAGCTGTTCCTGCCGGTGTTCTACAAGATGCTCGTCACCGGCGAGCAGACGGGAAATCTCGATGATATGTTCGAGCGTGTCGCACGGTACTATGACGACGACATACAGCAGTGGACCTCGAACCTGTCGACGTACCTCGAGCCGATCCTGCTGCTCTGTACCGCGACCGTGGTCGCCGGGATCGTCGCCGCGGTTATGCTTCCGCTGTGGAACTTCGCGAACGTGATATGAAACGGAACGACCGCCAGCATGGGTTTACGGTACTGGAAGTGCTCATTTCCATCGCTGTTTTTGGCATCCTCAGCTCGATCTCGTTGAGCGGTTACCAGGCATCGCGGCAGCGCTCCGTGCTGACCAGTCAGGTGAACGTACTGAGCGGTCTCATCCGCGACACGCAACGCCTTTCCATCGCGGCGGAAAAGGGCCAGGCGTGGAAATTGAAATGTTCAGGTGCTACGGTAAGCCAGTACCTTCAGACCTCAGCGATCCCGGAACGGATGGTCGAACTGGCCGAACCTGTTTCATGTGTACATGAGGGAGAAATTACCTTTTCAAAATTGACCGGGACGCCCGTCACACCGGCGACGTTCGAGGTGTCGATGCCGGGCGTCGGATCGAGAACGATCACGGTGACCGCGAGCGGCGCCGTCGAGGAGACCACCCCATGAGTTCGATGAGGACCGATCAACGCGGAAGCCTGATCCTCGAGATCATCGTGAGCGCCGGCGTGCTCGCGTTGTTCACGGTCGCGATCGGCGGCATCATCGTCGCGAACGCGCGCGTGGTGACCTCCGCGAACCTCGAGTCGAGGGCCATCGTCCTTGCCCGCGAGAACATGGAGCAGGTGATCGCGATCAAGCAGTCGGCATGGTCCGGCGTCGCGCTTACCAGCCCGTCGTCGAAGTACACGATGCAGTACGTCGCGGTCCCCGCACCGCACTATGTGATGGCGCAGGACCTTGCCGGCACCGGGGAACAGATCGACGGATTCACTCGGACGGTCATGATGACGCCTGGCATGCGCGATGAGCACAACCCCGCAAAGCCCCTCAGCGATACGGGGACGTTGCGTGACGACAACGTACGCAAGGTGACCGTCACGGTTACGTGGAACGACCGCGGTCGCGACCGGAACGAGACGCTCACGACCTACCTTTCGAACTGGAAAGGGGAATGACCATGCGCTGCGCCATTTCTTCACAACGCGGATTCACCCAGCACCACTTTTCAATGGTAGGTTGTAAGTGGGCGTTGAGGAATGTTACGAAAGGGATTGGTTTTTCACCGTCGAACGACCACGTGAAAAGTGGTGCTGGGTTTACCCTGGTCGAGCTTGTGCTGTATCTTGGTCTCTCGAGCATCGTGATCCTTGCGTCATCCAGCTTTTTGACGACGGCAACGACGGTCCGCGTGCATACGAAGCAGCAGCAGATGGTCCAGAGCGACGTGGACGCCGTTTCGGGCAAGCTGTCGTACACGCTCAGGAACGCCTATCGCGTCGATCTCGTTGAATCAGGTAATCGCATCGATGTGTATGCGCACGATCCCGATACCACCGATACGGTCGTCACTTCGTTCCGTATCCATGACGGAGCGCTGACCACAGGAAAGAACACCACCTCACCGCCAGCCGATCTGTACGCGCTAACCAGTGTGGCCACCACCGTTGCGCCAGGACCTGTATTGTTCGAGGTGGTATCATCGTCGCTCAAGGTGAGCCTGATATGTACCCAGGGGAGCGTCACGATACCGTTCGAATCGGTATACGCATTCAGACAGACATAGTGTTATGAAATTCTTTTCCCATAACCAACAGGGTACCATCACGCTCACCGTCGTGTTCCTCACGTCGATGGCCATGCTGATACTTGCGTTCGGCGACCATACCCGCGTGTTCCAGGCGAACAGTGCCGCGCGCGCGGTTCGATCGACCGAACAGGCGTTCTATGCGGCACAGTCGTGCGTCGAAGAGGGCTATTTGCGGCTTCGGTACGATGCGGGATACCGTATGGTGGACGCGCTTGCCGTCGGCGATTCGTCGTGCACCCTTTCGGTGACGCCGGACCCAGCAGATCCGAGCAGCGGGACGCTCACGGGCGCCGGTACGTCGGGAACGACGGTTCGCGGCGTCGTCTCGGGATTCAGCGGTGCCGGGCCGTCATCGACGCGGAGCGAAACGTCGATCATGCACGTGCTCGACCGGACCGGAAGCATGCAGGACGACGGCAATGGATGCACGGTCTCGGCATATACCGATGCTGCAGCCTGTGCCGCGAATGGCGGCGTCTGGGGCATCCAGCCGTTCACGAGCGTTAAGTACGCGGCAAAGTCGTTGAACTCGATGCTCTCCGCTGCATATGACAGGCTCGGTCTCGTGTCGTACGGCGATTCCGCGGCGAACGTACGGCTCGACCAGGGTATGACGACCGATTTCAACACGGTTGCCACGGCGATCGACGGTCTTTCGGCCGGAGGCGCGACCGATATCGGTGACGGCGTGAAAAAGGCAGCGCAGACGCTGTCGACCGAGTCCGCTGGTCGTGTCAGGATCATGATCGTGCTGACGGACGGCGTCGCGAATCGCCCGACGAACGAAACGGTCGGTGCGCAGTACGCCCGCGACCAGGCAGCCGCGGCGAAGGCCAGCCCGAATGATATCCTCATCTTCACGATCGGCCTCGGTGACACGCTCAACGAGCCGCTCATGACGGACATGGCATCGATGTTGAACGGCGTACCGCAGTACTATCACGCGCCCGATGCGAGCGAGCTCCAGGAGATCTACGCGAAGATCGGCGCGGAGATCGTGAACTATCATATCAGCCAGAAGAGCTGGAACGAGCAGTGACGGTACCTCGGTCGGCATCACCGGATGCGGCGATGATGATGGACGGAAGGGGAATCGCTGGCCTGACGTAACGGCAGCGATCCTCCTGTATGTACGTTGCCAGTATCGAGGCTTGACCTTTTCATCAAAAAGCGCAAGGGTATAACCGAACGCACGCAGTCTGTGCTCACGAGAGTGCAGTACTACAGTGGAGGCGTCCATGAGCTCGTTGAGAAGGAAGTTTGGTATCGGGCTTGTTGCCGTGCTTGCGGCCATCGGGCTCTCCGCCGTCATGTTCGACGGAGACATCGCAGTACGGCGGCCGACGCAGAACAAGGGAATCTTCGTCAGTTCGAGCATGCTCGGCCCGTCGTCGGACGACGAGCGAGTGGGCAGCACGTCCTCGGATGATTGGGGACGCGAAGAGAAGAAGACGCGCAATGCGCATCGCGCCAAGGCTTCCAAGCCCGGCACGGTCGCGAAGCGCGACGTGACCGCGGAGGTCGATGCAGGCATGCCGCCCGACACGCTCGTGTACTGGGACGGGACCGTGGACGACGGCAGTCGCAGGCTGGTCGCCGACGTACCGATGTTCTCGATCCTGTATCCGACGTCCCGGATGCCATACCTCGTCGACTTCCGGATGCAGCTTCGTATCCTCGGAAGCGAGATGGCCGACATCCTGGCGCGGCATCCGGAGATCCCTGATACCATCTGGGTCGAGACCGAGGTCGAACGGAGGGTTCGGTACGTACGCGATGGGAGGGTCATCGTCGAGGAGGCGGCGGACACGCTCACCATCGGGTCTATCACTGACATCCTCGTGAAGTACTTGGATGCGCCGGCGAGGTGGAACCTGCCGTGAGCCGCGTGATCATCGCTCGTGATGGGGTTCGGCACGATACTGTACCGGACCCCATCGAAGTTTGAGAAGATACGGCAAACGTGGTACGCTCAATCCACGATTTTGTATGTACGCATGACAAGTAAATCGATCATCATCATGTGGTCGGCGATAGGAGCGGTCGTCGCGGTCGCGATCGTCTGGGGCGTCGTCTGGTCCCTGCGTCCGGTCGAGACCGTCGATGGCTACCCGCTCGATGCCGTGGGAGCGAACGACTGGGCCGAGGGGGCAAAGGATCCGAGCGTCGTCCTCATCGAGTACAGCGATTTCGAATGCCCTTATTGTGCGGACTTCTCCGCCGTCGTTAAGCAGCTGCCCGATCTGTATCCGGATCGGCTCGCCGTCGCGTTCCGCAACTATCCGTTGTCCGGACATGCGAACGCGATGCCCGCGGCGCAGGCCGCCGAAGCCGCAGGCAGGCAAGGAAAGTTCTTCGAGATGCACGGCCTGCTGTTCGATAACCAGGATGCCTGGTCGGGCAAGGGCGACGGAACACCCATGTTCGAGGGGTATGCGCGTGAGCTCGGTTTGAATATGGACCAGTACCGGACCGATGTCGCATCCCAGGACGTACGGGATAGTATCGCGCTCCAGAAAAAGAGCGGCGATGCGGCGAAGATCGGCGGAACACCGACGTTTTTCCTGAACGGGACGAAGGTCCAGCCGAAGATCGAGCTTGAGGCGTTCACCACGCTGATCGACGAGGCGCTCAAAGTAGCGCCGTCCACGGACATAGGCGATGCGGCATCGGTGCACATCCACATGAACCTCCGTATCGTCGTCGACGGTTCGCCGCTCGACCTGTCACAGGAGAAATACCAGACCGCGGCGGATGCCAAGGAGTTGGGGAAAGCGGTCCATTTCCATGATGACACGGCCGATGTCCATAAGGCCGGGACCACCGTCAACGAACTGCTTGCATCGTTCGATATGAACCTCGACAGGGACTGCCTGACGCTCGACGCCGGAACGACCAAGTGTGCGACCGGCGCCAACAAGGTCCGTTTGTACGTGAACGGTCAGCAAAACACCGACTACGGTGATTATGTGATGGAGGACCTCGATCGCATCCTCATCATGTACGGATCCGATACCGACGCCGCGATCCAGGCGCAGATCAAGGCAGTGCCCGATACCGCCTGCGTCTACTCGCAGACGTGTCCCGAGCGCGGTTCGCCCCCCGCAGTGGAGTGTCCCGGTGTGAACGCGACGGAGTGCTACTGAACGGTTGGGTACGGACTCCTGCCGTAGAACGATCGGATCGTCGGACAGTGGCGCCTGATGCCGTCGTGCCGGTGCATGGTTGAAAAACGACGCTCGTGGGTGTACAGTGATAGCGTTCGATTTACCATTGGTACCATCACGATGAAAGCACGATCCTCGTACGTCTCGACGCTCGTATTCACCACCCTCGGTCTCATGCTGTCGGGCTATCTTTCGTTCTATACGCTGTTCAGGTCGGGATGCACGAAGGGCTTTCTCTCGTTCCTCAACTGCGGAGGCAGCGAACCGGTGAAGATCATCGGCATGCCGCAGTGCGTCGTCGGGTTCATCATGTATTTCGCGGTCGCCGTGGTCGCGCTCATCGGCCTCCGTTCGCTCGGGAAACGCGCGATCATGATGACGACGATGGTCATCGGTATCGCGGGAACGCTGTTCTCGGGTACGCTCTCGGTGTACGAGCTGTGGTTCCAGGAACCCGCACCGACGACGACGCCGGCCTGCGTCTACGGCTTCTTCCTGTACCTCGGCATCCTCGTCGTCAGCGCGCTCGCTCTGAGGTCGTTCGCGAGACCGGAGCAGACACCGACTCCTTCGCAGCCCGTCGAATGACGTCGGCGAAATAAAACCGTCCGCCATGACAATTCAAGGGTAAGCACTTTGAACAGTTGCGTGATAACTAGATCACCCCCATGAAGCCATTCACCCCCGAAATAGCTAAGCTCCCGAAAAGGACGGTCCTGACCCTGACGACGTTCGGAAACCCGAACGACGCCGGTGATGCCATTAATGCGCTCTACGGTACCGCCTACACGACGAAGTTTAAGGCGTTCAAACCGAAAAGGAAGGACATGATGATCGGCTGTCTTTCCGCGTTCTGGCCCGATGCGCACAAGAAGGCGAAATCGAAGTGGACCGGCATCTGGAACCTTGAGGTACCGTCGTTCGTACAGCAGAAGGATCTCATGCAGAAAAACCCGGAGCTGACGGTGAAGCTCGGTATATTAAAGGCGGGGACGTATGCGCAACTGCTGCACATCGGGCCCTATTCGAAAGAGAAGACCTCTGTCGAGAAGCTCCACGCGTTCGTCAAGGAAAGGAAGTTGGAGCTGGCTGGTCCGCACGAGGAGGTGTACCTGACGAAACCGGGGCCGAAGGCGAAGACCATGATCAGGTACCTCGTCCGCTGACATGTCATGAAGCTCCACGCGATCGATTTCGGCACCGAGAGCGCGTCGTGTAATATCGACATACTATAGGTGTACTAATGGTCGATGCATCCGTTACCGTCGAACAGCCTTCAGATGAGGCGCTCGTGACGCAGGTCATCGACGGCGACACCGAGGCGTTCGGCATGCTCGTCAGGCGATACGAGCAGAAGCTGTTGCGGTACGGCCGTCGTTTCATGTCAGGACGTGAGGACATCGAGGACATCGTCCAGGAGGCGTTCCTCCGCGCGTACCAGAATCTCAGGAGCTTCGACCGAAGTCGCCGCTTTTCACCGTGGATCTACCGCATCGCGCACAACGCCTTCATCAACGAGATGCGCCGTGCGACCAGGCATCCGACCGTCGAATTCAACGCGGATATCCTGCTGCCGCACCGTATGCAGGATTCCCCCGAGAACGATCACGACCGTGCCGTGATGCGCGAATTCCTGCGCACGGGACTCGACCGGCTCGACAAGAAGTACCGCGAACCGCTGATCCTCTATTACTTCGAGGAGATGAGCTACGCCGAGGTGTCGGACATCCTACGCATCCCGGTATCGACGGTCGGCGTTAGGATCAACCGCGGCAGGGCCGCGCTCCGCAAGATACTCAACACGAACGCACCATCTGTATGAACACCCAGTCCATCGACCAGCAGATCATGAAGAAGATAGACGAGCAGCGATTGACGATGCGCTCGAACCGCAGCATCGCAACCCGTCGCGTATGGTTCATCGTGCTCATGACGCTGTGCGCCGTGTTCATGGTGTTCCTCGCGAGCTTCATGCTGTACGCGCTCCACCGCACCGGCGTGCTGTATCTGCCGTTGATCGGGGGCAATGCCTTCACGTACCTGTTGCATCCGTTCTCATGGTTCACGGGCTCGCTGTTCTTCGGAGGCCCCGTGCTGGTCGTCATCATCGGCGTGCTCGTTTGGAAGAAAGCGCGTTTCTACCGGATACCGTTGCTGTATGTCTGGCTTTTCCTTGGGACGTCGTTCCTCGCGGTCGGCGCGCTCGTGTTCATGACGCCGCTGCACGGAGCGCTACGGTCACGGCAGCTTCCGGTGTTCGGAGCGCTCTACGATGCCGCAACGTGCGTGACTGAAACGCACACCGCGACCGGCCTGGTACGGGAGGCGACCCCCGACGGTTTCGAACTGGTGACCTTGTCGAGGAAGCTCGTTACCGTCCGCATCGACGGATCGACGGTGTTCCACAATGGGTATTCAGTGCAAAACGGTGATGCCGTCATCGTAATCGGTCAGATATCGAACTCGATGATGATCGCGGAGATCGTCGAACCCTCGCCGGCGAGGCTGTCCGAAGAGGAGACCAGGGAATTGTGCAACATCGACATCAGTGAGGATGATTCGGAATAGTGCGGGGCGTATGGAATAGCCGGATGCGGC
>CAYGGS010000014.1:6120-14683 GCA_964349545.1 uncultured Gammaproteobacteria bacterium | reverse complement strand
GTGTGGAGGAGCGGTGTGAAATGCAACTAAAGTATACCGCAGTATTGGAAACGCCACAACCGTAATGAAACCGGGGTGATACGAGATGGGAAAAAAGATGTCCACAGAACAAAAAACAACCTACTAACTTCAGTGTTTCTTTAAAACAGTGGTGAAGGTTTTAGGTTGCGCAGGTACGATTGATTGTGCCTGCTAAGTTTAAGATTCGCCGAGGCGGATCAGAAACCTTGGGAACGAGCGTTCGATGGATTGGGCGCTCAAGTTTAAGGTTCGGGGTATCCGAGCCAGTAACTCCGGGTGCGCTATCGCGCCATCTTGTTCAACGAGCTTGATGCGGCAGTATAGACTACCATCCCCATTCTGTCAAGCCCTGACCGGGCTTGTTGTTCCCGCCCCGCGCTGCGGATCCGTATCGGACGAGGCCGAAATGGGAAACCGCAGGCGGTGGCGGGACACGTCCCGGGGGAGGGACGCACTACGTGAACGAGTGGCGCGGGAGGCAGGATTCGAACCTGCGACCTTCGGAGATGAAACCCGACGCTCTAGACACATTGAGCTACTCCCGCCCTTCACAGGGTGGTGGCAGGGGTGGGATTTGAACCCACGCATCTCCCTGATAGATGAGTCAGGTGCCTTGTCGCTTGGCGACCCTGCCACTTGAACTCGGTGATGCAACGATCTGCGGAACGGGAGGACTGCGTACCTCCACCTTCAGCATGGCTTCCCTAGCCGCCCTTAAGCCGATGCTGACGCTCTGATGCTCCTTGAGCTACGCTCCGCCCTTAATGGGAAGGTCCTGCCTGAACCGGCCGGCTCAGGTACGCCTTGCCACACGATGCGTGGCGGATCATCGAGTGACGCTCACCTACGCGCCGATCGACGTCGAGGCATATCCGGTTTCGGCGGAGAGCCGAACCACGGAACAGGACCAAAAATAAGACGAACGGAAATGCTGTCGCCGTATCCTATCGGTGGTTGAAGATCCTGTCAAGCGCTAGAGCTCACGCCAGGTGCCGCTGACCGTTCCAATAGGAACCGAATCGGGCGAAGGAACAACAAATGCCGAGAGGTTCTCATCGAAGTATACCTTGCCCTGGTTCGCCATCTTGATTATGTTTGCGACCGTTGCGTGGAGTTCACCGTTGTTCTTCACCTTGATCATGCCCTTCGGAGCGGCGAAGATCACAGACTGGGAGTTGTTCGATGCGTAGATCGCCGGATCATCAGTGCCACTCGCCCCGTCGGTGGCCGCGCTCCGTGAAACGATCATGAGTCCGCTCATGATGTTTCCTGATCCACGCAGCGTCGCACCGTTATCGATACTGATGACGCCCTCGCTGATGATCGACCATGAACTCATACCTGACGGATCCTGGAGCACCTCGACGGTAGCGCCTCCATCGATGTATACCTTTCCGGTCACGTAGACGTTTCCGGTGAGCGTCAGTGTCGAATGATTTGCAACATAGAGACTTGCGTTGATACGCTGCCTTCCAAGCGTCGTGGTGCCGGTCACGCAGTAGTAGTTGCTGCGAAGGTCGACCTTTGGCGTGAAAACATCCTTCTGGTTCGGACAGCCATTGCCGGGTGTCACAGGAAGCGGTGTGTTGGGATTCGACACATCATTCACCTCCGCGACCCACCGTGGTATCGGCGAATTCGGATCAAGCGGGTCGTCCGTTATCGGCAGTGGAAGCACGGGTTGCTGTCCCGAATTCCTGTGGCAGTGCGTACCGTCGGATAGCGTGCTACAAAGCTCACCTGAAGCCCTGACCGTACCGATGAGCGTCTGATAGTACGCATCCTGGGCGATGCTGCTCATGGAGTCGATGGTATATGCCTTCACGCTCCCGTTCAGGACGTTCGTCTTTTTTACGGAGTTCATACCAGCAACCGTCACGTTTCCCGGATGGTGTACTGAACACTGGGGGCTTGCGAGAGTATTGACGCACGCATACACCTGGCCGGCATCGCCTCCTCCGTCCGGCCCAATAGGACCGTTCGAGTAAACGTCACCATAGATCTTGCTTGTATTGTCGAAGATGATACCGCCGTTCCCTGCTTGGACGGCGAAATTCAATGACCCGACATATGTACTCGTCTGCGCGTTCAGCGACACTGTCCGCACCTTCCCTGTCACATCTTCCGCCTTTGCCGTGACGATCCGCTCATACGGATCACCCGGTGAAGGAACGGCGGAAGTGGTTACCGTCACTGTATCGCCTGCAGCATTACACACTTTATTCACGCCAGAAAAATCAACACAGAACGTCCCCGGTACCGCATTATACGTCAACCGATAAATCCCCTGATTCAATCCCGCCTCCGCCGCGTTAAAGGTCCGCTCGGATGCATACGACGAACCGGTCATCTGCATGCCTGCGGATGCGATGAGCGTGACGGTCGCGAGCGCGGCAAGGGAGAGTATCGACACCCAGAGGATCGTCATGATGGCGAGGACGCCGCTCTGATCATGCAGCGGGTTCTTTGGTCGTTTCATGGTCATAGGTAGATATTGCTTCGGGGCACGACGGACGTCGAAAGCGTGACGGGGTCGGCGGTGCCGGCAATGTGCGGCTCGACCGTTACGACGATCCCGATCTGCGGCAAGGATGCATCGTTAAAAGTAAGCGCGGACACATTGACCGAGCTGTCCGTTAGTGTCGAATCGGTAGCATGGTTCGAACAGTCGTAGTATTTCACTGCGCCGGTTTCCAAGAAGTAGCACTTAGGCGATGCTCCGACCGTCAAGGTGAGCTGACCGCCAGGGGCGGCGGCAGCCGATGAGGCGCGCACATCGTTCATGATCCGCGACATAACGACCCGCGCGTTCCCCTGAACATCGGAGGTGGTCTTCGTGCGGGCAGCGGCCCGCATCACGTCGGCCGCAAAACCATAGAAGACCAGCAGTGCGATCGTCGCGATGCCGAGGTACACGATGAGCTCGATCATGGTAAACCCAGCACCACTTTTGATGGAATTCATATTCCTTTTTTTCGAAACCATTTGTGTGCTGCCGTCCATACAAAAGTGGTGCTGGGTGAATCCCTGTTGTCGCTGTACGCGCTTCATATGTTCTTCCATGCCGAAAGGACCGACGTGAATGCCACGCTCTTCGTTTGTCCCCGTTCGAGCCACGTTATAGTGCTGACGATCTTCTTCACGTTCGTATCAATAGCACCGGTATCGCCGCGCTTCCAGTCCTCCGCCGTCACCGTCCGCGTATAGACGGGATCGATCGCGGGAAATGATGCTGTGACGGCACCGTTGAACGATGGCCAGCATGACGTATATCCGGTCAATGGTACGCACGCGCACAGTCCGGTCGTCGTTGAACATGAAAAAAGGCTGCTCTGCCGCTCCGCAACTACCTCCAGCGCCTGTTTCGCGTACGCGACCGCCTTCTCCTTGTTCGCACTTTCGGTCCCCATGCGCCTCACGGACAAGAGCGCATTGCCGATGCTCGCGATGATGATGCCGGCCATGCTTAAAGCGATCATCACCTCGATGACGCTGACACCGCGCTGGTTTCGTGAATGGTTCGCCACCGTCGTATGGTTCCTGAGGTTACTGTATCGTCCCCGACGATGCGATCGTGATCGTCCGGACCGTTGGACCGTTACAGTCAATGCCGATCGTGACCTTTCCGGAGCTCGTAGGGATCCCGTCAAGACGGTTGAAGATGATATCGGTCGCAGTGGTTGCCGGCGATACGCGTACTTTTGTACCGTCAGGCAGTTGATGTACTTCCTTGGCGCTGGCGCTGGCCCAATCGTTCCCATAATACAGCGTATAGGAATCACAACACGTGTTGATGGCATCGCAGAAATGAACGCCGTAATTCTTCATCGGATCTGCCGGATTCGCAGTAGTCGGACGCTGCGACGAGACCGCCTTGTTCTGCGCGACGCGGAGCGTGCTCACGATCTCCTGCGCCGTATTGTTGAGGCCTGCGCCGCGCTTGATCGCCGCGAACGACGGGGCGGTGATCGCCGCGGTGATCGTGATCATCGAGATGACGGTCAGCAATTCGATGAGTGTCAAACCTCTCGTATCGTGTTTCATATGGTTTGTGAAAAGCTCCAGATAGGCGTCAGCACGGCGATCGCTACGTATCCGACCGACAGTCCGATGAGAAGCAGGAGGACCGGCTCGATGACCGAGGACAGGTTCGAAAGGCTGTTCGATACGGATCTTTCGTAGAACTCAGCGAGCCGTGAGAGCATGTGGTCGAGCTTGCCGGACTTCTCACCGACCTCGACCATCCTCGTCACGAGCGGTGGAAAGAGCGCCGGGTTCCCTTTCAGGACCTCGGAGAACGGGATGCCCCGCTCCACGAACTTGATCGCGGCGGAAAGGGACTTCTCATAGTGGCTGTTCGACGAGACGCTCGCCGTGAGAGCAAGCGCCTGGTCGAGGCCGAGCCCGCTCCGGAGCAACGTGCTCGCCGACCGAGCGAAACGGGCGAGGTTGTACTCCTTCACGATCATGCCGATCCCCGGCAAGGAAAGTACGAGCGCATGCCAGCGCCACTGGGCCCGGCCCTTGCGGGTCATTTTACGGAGGGTGAAGCCCGCGATGACGAGCGCGATGAACACATACACGCCGTTATGGACCATGAAGTTGCTGAGCCAGAGCAGGACCCGGGTCGCCAGAGGAAGCGTGACGTCGTACTGGTTCAGGATGTCCGTGATCCTCGGGATGACGTAGACGAGCATGCCGGTGACCATGACGACGAGCGCGATGAGGATGATGACCGGGTAGATCATCGCGCCGCGCGCCTTCATGAGGAGCTCCTGGTCCTTCTCGAGCTTCTCGAGGAGGTACGAGAGCACGTCGTCGAGGCGCCCGCTCGTCTCGCCGATCTTTATCATGTTGATGAAATAGTCATGGAACACGTCGCGATACGGAAAGAGGGCGGCGTGGAGCGCCTGGCCTTTCTGGAGCTCGGCATGGACCTTCATGAGGATGCCGCTGAACTTCTCGTTCGTGGTCTGTTCGGCCGTGGTCTTTATCGCGTGGTCGAGGGAGATGCCCGATTCGAGCATGGTATAAAGGTTCCTCGTGAAGAAGATCTTCTCCTGGGCGCTGATGCCGTTCAGCACGATGTTGAACCGCCCGCCGAAGCGCGGACGTTTCTCCTCCTTGATGTTGACGATGACGAACCCCTCGCGTTCGAGCTGTTTGACCGCGGCCTTCGGGCTCCCGGCTTCGATCCTCCCCTTGACGAAGGTGTTCGTAATGTCGAGCGCGGTATAGTTGAATGCTGCCATACGGTTATTTTATCACACGGAGCACTTCTTCGACCGTCGTCTGGCCGCTCAAGACCTTGTAGATGCCGTCCTCGATCATGGTCAACCCGCCCTTCTTCGCGGCGACGCGCTGGATCGATTCGGCCGACGGGTCGCTGATGATGGCATGGTGCAGATCGTCATCGATCCTGATGACCTCGTAGATGCCGACACGACCGAGATATCCCGTCTTGTTGCACTTCGCGCATCCCTTGTCGTGCGCGAGTGGAGCGCCCTCGGCTTTGAAACCGCTCGGGAGAAGACCGAGGCGCATGAGCTTCGGCACGGTTCGTTCGATGTCGAACACCGCGCGATACTGATCGATTACCTTCTTCGTCAGCCGGCCGGTGCCCTTGCAGTGGCGGCACACCCGCCGCACCAGACGCTGTCCGATCACGACGTTGATGACGGACGAGGCGAGGAACGGCTCGACACCCATCTCGATGAGCCGCTGGATCGCGAGGAAGGCGTTGTTCGTATGGAGCGTCGTGAGCACGAGGTGGCCGGTCATCGCCGCATTGATGGCGATCGACGCGGTGTCGACGTCGCGTATCTCGCCGACCATGATGATGTTCGGGTCTTGTCGTAAAAGTGACCGGAGGCCGTTCGCGAACGTCAGTCCGGCGTTCGGGTTCACCTGCGTCTGGTTGACCCCGTCGATGCCGTACTCGATCGGGTCCTCGATGGTACAGATGTTGACCGAGTCCTTCTTCAGCATCCGCAACAGCGTGTACAGCGTGGTCGTCTTCCCGGAGCCGGTCGGGCCCGTCACGAGGATCATGCCGTGGGGCTTCATCGTCTCCTGCCGCAGAGCGCGGAGATCGCTGCTGTTCAGACCGAGGGTCTTCAGGGAATACTGGCGCTCGTTCGAATCGAGCAGCCGCAGGGCGACCTTCGAACCGCTCAGTGTCGGAATAATCGCGACGCGGATGGCGACCTCGCGCCCGTCGAACATCGTGCTGAACCGGCCATCCTGCGGAAGGCGGTGCTCGTCGATCTTCAGATTTGCGATGAGCTTGATCCTTGTCACGAGGGCCGACAGCAGTTCGGAGGGGAGCTCGACGATCCGGACGAGCAGCCCGTCGATGCGGAACCGGATGATGATGCGGTCACGGTGCGGCTCGATGTGGATGTCGGACGCATGCTGGAGCAGCGCGCGCTCGATGATCGTGTTGACCATCGTGATGACGGGCACGAACTGCGCCATCTTCTCAGCGGAGTCATGGACGGCCATCGCCTGCCGCGTGCTTTCCTGGATGATCCGCGCGAAGTCGGTCGAGAGGTCCGACTTATATCTTCGAAGTGCCTCGTCGATATCTTCGGGCGTCGTAATGAACACCTCTGGTTCAAGTCCCGTCTTCCGCTTGATGAAATCGATCGTCTGCGCGTTATCGGGCGCGGTGGTCGCGACGTGTACGGCGTCCTTCGTCTTCTTGAACAGGACGACGGAGTGCTGTTCCGCGATCTCTTTCGGTATGAGGTTCAGCACGAACGGCGAGATCACCCGCTTCCGCAGGGTGATGGTCGGCGTCCCGTAGTATTCCGACAACGACTCGAGCAGTTTGTCCTTCGATCCGTTCCCCATCTCGAGCAGCACGTGGTTAAGGTGCCGGTCCTCTTCCTTCGCGCGGCGCAGCGCATCCTTGAACTGTTCATGGGAAAAATAACGTTCCCGCTCGAGGATCTTCCAAAGATCGCGGTATGAGGAGTCCGTGGATTTGAACGTAAGCATCATGTCTTCATGATATACATTTATGAGCGGCATGGTCTTCTTAACCTTTGATCCGCTCTTCTGTCAGCAACAAGTATGAATAATACGTTACATTAGGATAATACACGAAGTCTCTTTCCCACAACTTATACCCAGTTGTTATTCACATTACTGTGTAGAAAGCGGGCTAGCCAACCATTTTGTTCCATTTGTGTCAAGAAAAAGAAAAACCGCAACAAACGCTCACCTAAAAAACATGGTCCGCTGTTTGACTACTTGAAATATGTTTCGATCTTGAACGCAGGCTTCATTACACTGCTGCATTTTTCAAGCCACGATGGTTTTTTTTGAAGAAGTACCATACCACGAAGAACGTAACGATCGGCGAGGGCCATGACGGGATATGGAACCCGACACGTGGATGCTACTGACGATATGGTCGCTGGGACTGATCCCGTTAGAAAATACTACGTACTAAACGTATACGTACTCCATTGTTTTCCGGCTTTTTCAAGCGGCTTTCTAACGGGATCAGCCCCTCCGGTCAAATGTCACACGTCAATCGTCAATTGTCCTACCTATACGACGTTCGCAGCTTCTTCTCACGTTCGAACCGCTCTATCGCGAGCTGGATCAACCGGTCGAGCAGCTCGTCGAACGGGACGCCGCTCGCCTGCCAGAGCTTCGGGTACATGCTGATCTTCGTGAACCCCGGGATCGTATTGATCTCGTTGACCATGAGCCCACCGTCCTTCTTCAAGAAGAAATCGACACGGGCCATTCCTTCACAGGTCAGCGTCTTGAACGTCTTGACCGCCAATTCCTTCACCCGCTTTACCACATCATCATCGACCTTAGCCGGGATGTCGAGCGCGGCGCCGTGCTCGTCGATATACTTCGCCTCATAGTCGTAGAATTCGTGTGACGGCTTCACCTCGCCCGGGAGCGACGCTTCCGGCTTTTCGTTTCCCAGTACGGCGCACTCGAGCTCGCGACCCTCGATGGCCTCCTCGATGATGATCTTAGAATCGAACGACAGCGCGTCCTTCACACCGGCTTCGAACTCCTTCCTATCATGCGCCTTATGGATGCCGACGGACGAGCCGAGGTTCGCCGGCTTGATGAACACCGGCAGTCCGAGTTCCTTCTCGACTCTTTCAAATGATATGTCGCTGTACTTCACGCGGTCAAAGGTCAGGAACTTCGGCGTCGGAATGCCGGCCTCGCGGAGCAGCCGCTTCGTCACGTCCTTGTCCATGCCGACGGCCGATCCGAGCACGCTTACCCCGACGAACGGGATGTTCGCGAGCTTGAGCAGTCCTTGCACCGTCCCGTCCTCGCCGAACGGACCGTGCAGCACGGGGAACACGACGTCGAGATGGCCCAACTGTTCGCTGCCGGAGATCGGTACCACCTGCTGGTCGGCTTCACCCGGAACCAACGCCACCTCTTTCGCGGAAACGGTGTTCAGCTTTATAAGCGACGGATCTTCCGCGTTCAGCAGGAACTTCGACGCGTCGTTCAGGTACCACTTCCCCGTCTTGTCGATGCCGATGAGCAC
>CAYGGS010000014.1:0-6110 GCA_964349545.1 uncultured Gammaproteobacteria bacterium | reverse complement strand
TCGTACTTCGAACGGTCGAGTGCCTCGACGATGCTCTTCGCGGATTGCAGCGACACCTCGTGTTCCGCCGACCTGCCGCCGAAAAGGATGCCGACCTTAAGCTTCTTCGTCATGGCAGTAGTGTAGCTTCAAATCCATTCAACTACAAATTGGTGCGTATAAATCGGGCTGGAAAGCCCTTGCTTGAGGGTGATGGCTCAAACATTTGTTGCGCCATCATCAAACCCCGCTCTCAAGGGCGCCTTTTCCAAGGCGCCCGTAGCGTAGGTTCGAAAAACCAAACACGCCTTCGATTGAGCCAAGGTTATAATCACACGTTGGCGCGCCAACCGAAGCCTTGGCGTAGGTTGGTGCCCCCCAGAGGCCCGACTACCCCCGGACTACGATCCGGGGTTCGTCGGGTAAAAATCGTTTCTTAATAACAGCCCTGCCTGAACCTGTCTTACAATATATTTCTAATTTCCTTGCGATGGCTTCTGTCCGAACGGCAATATAGAATTGCAGTTCAACGGGCAATTTATTTCGTAATGATGGCGTTTTACCATCGCGATGTTCAACAAGGCGACGTTCCACATTATCGGTCGAACCGATGTAGAGCGACCCATCATTGCATCGTAGTCCATAGACATACCACATATATTTCCTGTTGGCGCGCCAACCGAAGCCTTGGCGTAGGTTGGTGCCCCCCAGAGGAATCGAACCTCTATCTTAGGATCCGGAATCCTACATTCTATCCGTTGAACTAGGGAGGCACGTGTTATATGGTGGTCTGCTGCAGCGCCTTCTCGATCTTGCCGATGTCGGTCGGCGCGGTCAGATCGAGCCACCGGTCCTCGAGCTCGAACACGTTGACCGGTTCGTGCGAGGCGATGAGGTTGATCGCGTCGGTCAGCTCGTACTCGCCGCGCGGCGATGGCTGGATCTCCGCGATCGCATCGAAGATGCTCGGTGTGAACAGGTACAGAGAGGCGTTGATGAGGTCGCCGACGAAGGTCGTTGGCTTCTCGATGATGCGGTCGAGCGAGCCGTCCTCCTTCGTCTTCAGGATGCCCATCCCCTGCCACGCCGCGGTCCGATACCCGCCGATCCACTGCTCCGTGGTGCTGATCGTCATCTTCTTGAGGTCGTCCACGCTGTACAGGTTGTCGCCCGCGATGACGGCGAACGGTTCCTTGACCAGCGCGTGGACCGTTTCCACGGCAGCGGCCGTACCATACCGCTCGTGGAGCTTCTGCTGCTCGACAAGCTCGATGTCGGAGACGCCATGGTATCGCGAAAATGCATGGTTCAGGTGTCCGGTGATCACGATGATGCGCGTGAACCCCGCAGCGCGCACGCGATCGAAGATGTGCTCGAGGAACGGCCTACCGGACACCGACAGCAGGTGCTTCGGGCAGTCCTTCGCCACGTCCTTCATGCGCGTGCCGTGGCCGGCAGCCATAATAACGACGGTTGATGTCATAACCGGACCATTGTAACGTTATTCTTCACAACACACAAACTAATCACCGACCGGCTGCCCGCTTCGCGATGCGGTACGCCAAATACCAACCGCGCTGGTAAACGAGGTTGAACGCACCGGGATACTTGTGTACCCGTCCGCCGAACCCCATCTTGAACCGCGTGATACCGCTCCACTTGTGTTCCTCCTCCTTCACGTGTTCCGGCGCGATGCCATAGAAATCGTACACCGCGCATCCTTGCTCCTTCGCGCGACAGATCGATTGCCATTGAAGCATATGCGGTGCCATATGCTCATGGAACTCCCCGGCCGAAGCGCCATGCAGATAGGTCATCGTCGAACCGTAGCGGATCAAAATGGCAGCGGCGATAGGTTTCGTATGGATCCGGGCGACGGCGATCACGATGGCGTCACCGAGCGACGTCACCATGGTCCGGTAATACTGGTCCGGCCACACGCCGATCTTCTGGCGCGCCGCGGTCTCCCTCGTGAGCGCGAGGAACTCGTCGACGTCCTGGTTCGATGTGCCGAACGCGACCGTGACGCCGTGCCGTTCGGCAAGACGGATGTTGTACCTCGTCTTATGGTGCATCGCGGCGAGCAGCTCCTCCTTGGTCCCCTGCAAGTTGAGGAGCAGCGTCTGCTCGGGGTGCATGCCGGTCCCCTCGACGAGGTCGACATCGTCCGGCGGGACGACGTTCGGTTCGATCTTCAGGAACATGGTATCCGCGGTCCGATTCTTTTCGATGGCGGAAAGCAACGCCTTCCACACTGCCTCGCGCTCCTGCACGTCGAGCTTCGGGTCGAGGACGGGGCCGCGCGGCGCGAGGATGAACGACTTGCCGAGGCGCGTCGTGTGCGGGACGAGCAAGGCAACGGCGCACCGGCGGTCGCCGATGAGCACCTCGAGCCGCATGATCATCTTCCCTGCCGTACGCTGGAACTCGCCCCACTGCCAGCTGTGGAGGAACTCGTTGGGTGACGTCGATCGCTGCACGAAATCGTCCCACCCCTGCGCGTCAGTGGTGACCTCGCGGACCATGCACGCCGTCACGGCTTCTTGATTAATGCACGCAGTGCGAGCCGGATCCGGTCACGCACGTCGGTCACGTCGGCGCCGACGTGGCGCACCGCTTCCTGTGCCTCCCTGCGGCTGTACCCGAGGCGCTCGAGCGCATCGAACACGTCGTCCTCCACCGGCGTCGACTTTTGCGCAAGCGTGCCGGACAGCTCGAGAATGATCCGATCAACGGTCTTCTTTCCGACTCCCGGCGTACGCATGATGAGCGCAGGATCGCCGTCGATGATCGCCTGACGGACCTGGTTCGCGGGGTTCTGGCTCAGGATGGACTGCGCCGACTTCGGCCCGACGCCCGATACCTTGATGAGCGAACGGAACAGGCCGAGTTCGTCCGGCGTCATGAAGCCGAAGAGCTCCATCGAATCGTCCGTGGTGTGGAGGTAGGTGTAGACGTCGACGGTCTCACCCTCGGGGGTCTCAAGAAGCCGGCCGCCGACGTTCACGCGATACCCGACGCCGCCGACGTCGATGACGATGGCGCGAAGTTCCTTCGATCGGATGATGCCGTGGAGCGAAGCGATCATGTGGTCCAGAAGTATGCCGCTGACTACAGCGCGGTGATCCTGATGCCCTTCTTGAACGACGTACTGAACACATTGGTCGGCCAGCGCGCCTTCAGGCTCGAGATCTTCGCCGTGAGCTGGCTCCGTGAGTAGACGCGGACGCCCGGGAGCCCGTTCGAGAACGTCCCGGTGATGATATCGTCGTTGCCGTCGGTGTTCACGTCCATGCTGGTGATATCGACACCGCCGGCGTAGGTCTTGCTCGCAGGATAGAACCCGACGATCTTCTTCACCGATTTCCTCCCGTATGCGAACGCACGGACCTCACCGACTCCCGGCGCAGGCCCTACGATGATCTCGGGGATGCCGTCACCGCTGACGTCGCCCGTCGTCACCCTGATACCACCGTTGAACGACTTGTTGTATGCCGAGAACGAATGTTTCTTCACCATCTTCTTCAAAGACGGATCGTACGAGTACAGCTCGATGGTCGACTTCCTTCCCTTCGATGCCGGGGCGACGATGATCTCGGCGTACCCGTCACGGTCAAGGTCGGCTGCAGCGATGTTCACGCCGCCGCGGTACTTCGATGACTGCACCGATACATCCTGGAACCGGGAGAATTTCTTCGTCGTGGGCTCGTAGGTATACGTGCGTACCAGTCCGGGGTGGTTCGCCGCCGGTGTCGCGATCAGGTCGGTATAACCATCGCCGTTGACGTCGCCTGTCGCGACCGTCACACCGGTCCGGAGCTTCTTCGAGAATGCGAAAAATCGGGTCACGAGTTTGCCTGACGCCGTGTAGAGCGAGACCTGGGGAGCAGCACCGGGGCCTGTTCCGACGACGACATCGGATTCGCCTTTCCGTTCGAGGTCGCCCCCGGCGATGGATACGCCGTTCTTGAACTTCGCCGTGTACGGATTGATCGTCGCGGTCAGTTTCCCGTCATCGAGGCGGTAGACCTTGATCTGGGAGCTGCTCCCGGCAGCGCGCGTCACCGCGAGGTACCTCGGGTTCGGGTCCGGAGGCGGCATGCCGCCCATGCTGCAGTCGAACGAAACCGCGGGGCGCAACACGGTCGTCGAACACCGCTGAAGGTCCTGGCAGACCCTCGTTTGCAGTCCTTGCGTGCAGGACGTCCATTTCGAACATGACCATTTCTCGGTGCACGACACGCCGCCCGTTTCAGGCGTGGTCGTGGCAGTACATGACTGCTGCTCGATCGGCCTGTTGAAGTCCGTACCGCACGAAGGGTTCCTGACATCGATGCACGAACGGACCTTCGCGCCGTTGCTGCACTCCGACCACTCCGTACACGACCACGTCGGCGTGCACGCACGGACATCGGTCATCTTGCTCGCGATGTTTGACAGCGGCGAAACATTGCCCACGTCGTCGGTCGCCGTGATGCCGAAATGATAGGTGGTCCCGGCGCTCAGTCCGGTCACGACCATGGACTGCACCGTTCCGGCTACGAGCGGCGCGGGAGGCTGCACGACCGCCGTCGCCGCACCCCAATTCGCGACATCGATCGGCGAGGTCGAGTAACGGACCGAATAGGAGGCCGCGGTACCGGCCATCCCATCGTCCCCAGGCGCGGTCCAGGTCAGCGTCGCACTGTTCGTCGAATCGACGGATGTCGCGGCCATGTGCGGTGCCGGAAAGGCGAACTGGAACACGACGCTTCCCACGATGCCGACCAACCCGATCGCAGTGATAAGGTAAATACCCACTGAAATCGCTTGGGCGACGCGAATATGGGTTTTGACCTTGGTCTCGACCGCTACGTAGCGCATAGTGTCTTCTTTCACAGTACTGATTGTAGGCCCTATCGTCAACCATCATGCGAAATCGCATGTCGCATGCTACACTCGACCTATGGACCGTTTCTCCCTCGCATCATCGTATTCACCGACCGGTGACCCCGTACAGCGCCTCGACCTGCTCGGCGCTTACGGGGCAAGCCAGCTGTATCAAACACGCTGATGAAATTTCAACTACGATCTTCATACACACCGACTGGCGATCAGCCTCAAGCGATCGAACGGCTGCTCAACGGCCTCCAAAGGGATGAACAGGCCCAGACCCTCCTCGGCGTGACCGGCTCGGGAAAGACGTTCACGATGGCGAACGTGGTCGCGGCCGTGAACCGCCCGACGCTCGTCATCAGCCACAACAAGACGCTCGCCGCGCAGCTCGCGAGCGAGTTCCGCGAGTACTTCCCGGACAACGCGGTGCACTACTTCGTCTCCTACTACGACTACTACCAGCCCGAAGCGTACATCCCCCGTACCGACACGTACATCGAGAAGGAGACCGACATCAACGAGGAGATCGACCGGCTCCGCAACGCGGCGACCCGCGACCTGCTGACACGACGCGACGTGCTCATCGTCGCCTCGGTGTCGTGCATCTACGGCCTCGGCAACCCGGTCGAGTACCAGAAGGCCTCGTTCACGCTTTCGGTCGGGCAGCACCTCGTTCGGCAGTCGCTGCTTACGAAGCTGAACAGCCTCCTGTACCTCCGCAACGACACCGAGTTCGTCCGCGGCAACTACCGCGTCCGCGGCGACACCGTCGATCTGTTCCCCGCGTACGAGGAGCGCGGTTTCAGGATCTCGTACGACGGCGACGACATCGAGCGCATCGTCCCGTTCGATCCGGTCACCGGAAACGAGGCGGCGCCTCTCGACGGCATCACCATCTTCCCCGGCAAGCACTTCGTTACGCCGGAAGCGCGCATCCCCGAGGTCACCGAGGCGATCCGCCGCGAGCTCACCGAACGTGTCGCGTTCCTCAATTCCATCGGAAAGAACCTCGAGGCGCAGCGCCTCGCCCAGCGCACGAACTTCGACCTCGAGATGCTGGAGTCGGTCGGGTACTGCAACGGCATCGAGAACTACTCGCGGTTCTTCGACTTCAGGGAAGCGGGTCAGCCGGCATCGACGCTCATCGACTACTTCCCTGCCCGCCAGAGCGGCGGCGTAGGCGGGCCGAAGGATTTCCTGCTGTTCATCGACGAGTCGCACATGACGCTCCCGCAGATCCGTGGCATGTACGAAGG
>CAYGGS010000013.1:2365-15223 GCA_964349545.1 uncultured Gammaproteobacteria bacterium | reverse complement strand
GCTCGGTTCTGACCAGACCGCGACGCTGAAGACCAAGGTCGGCGACACGGTCAAGATCCGCGATCGCGATTTCGAGGTGGTCGGCATCCTCGAAAAGACCTTGAGCACGCCGGATACGACCGCTTTTCTTTCGTTGGCCGACGCCCAGGAGATATCGCACGCAACGCTCCCCGAAGCATTCCAGAAAGCGGTTCCGGCGGATAAGATCGTATCCGATTTCGCGGTCTACCTCACCGATCCCGACCAGAGCGGAGCGATGGTGGCGGCGATCGAGGAGAAGGTCGAAGGCGTGAAGGCGTTCGACGAAGCCTACTTCAAGAAGCAGATCAGCCAGGGCACGGCGATCTTCAACCTGATCATCCTGTCCGGCGCGCTCATCGCCATCATTGTCGGCGGCTTCTCCATCATGAACACCCTGACGTTCGCGGTCATCGAGCGAACCCGGGAGATCGGCATCAAGAAGGCGGTCGGCGCACGCTCGAGCCGTATCCTCAAGGAGTTCATGCTCGAAGCTGCCGTCATCGGCGTCATCGGCGGCGTCGTTGGGATCGCCCTCGGCTGGCTGATGGCCGCGGCGATCAACTTCGGCTCAAGGGAGGACGGCCTCGTCCTCTTCCTCGTGACGCCGAGCCTCATCATCAAGGTCTTCATCTTCTCCGTCGCGATCAGCGTCATCGCCGGCTTCTTCCCGGCACGCCGTGCGTCGAAGCTCAACCCCGTGGAGGCGCTGCGCTATGAATGAGATAATCGCACGCACGACCTCGCTCGAGAAGGTGTATTCGCCGGGACACCACAACGAGGTCAAGGCGCTGAAGGGCGTCTCGGTCGAGCTCAAGGCGGGTGAGTTCGTCGCGGTCATCGGGCCGTCGGGTTCGGGTAAGTCCACGTTCATGCACATCCTCGGCGCGCTTGACGTACCGACGAACGGCGACGTCGAGATCGCAGGAAAAAAATTGTCGATACTGAGCGACAACGAACGTGCCGACCTGCGCGCGAAGGAGCTCGGTTTCATATTCCAAGGGTATAACCTGCTCTCGACGCTGACCGCGCTCGAGAACGTCGTGCTCGCAGGGGAATACGCGGGACTGCCGTCAAAAACCTCGCAGGAACGGGCACGGGAGCTCCTGAAGGAGGTCGGGTTGGCCGAACGCATGGACCACCAGCCGTCCGAGCTGTCCGGCGGGGAGCAGCAGCGCGTCGCCATCGCGCGGTCGCTCATGAACGACGGCCGGCTCATCCTCGCCGACGAACCGACGGGTGAGCTTGACACGAAGAACTCCGAGGCGATCGTCGCCGTGCTGAAGGACCTCGTCAAACGCAAGAATAAGACGATCGTCATGGTCACGCACAACGAGGACCTCACGCGGTTCTGCGACCGGACGATCAAGATCGTCGACGGTCTCGTAGCGTAGCATCGCCGCCTATCCATACGCGATCAAAGGGATTGCGCTCTTCGCGTACATCCGGTACAGTACATCGGTGAAAAAAGCTTTTGGCATATAACCGACGGCGCACCGAACTACGCCGTTTCCTGTGATATACTGACTATGTCAATGAAACCCGAGATAACCGCAATCGTCGTCAGCTACAACGCCCGCGAGGAGCTCCGGAAGTGCCTCACGGGCCTGTTCGCATCGACCGGGATCGATCTTCATGTCGTGGTCATCGACAACGCCTCGACCGACGGCAACGCGGACATGGTCCGGAAGGATTTTCCGCAGGCCGCACTTACGGTAAACGAATCGAACAGGGGATTCGCCGCGGCCGTGAACCAGGGGCGTGCCGGTGCGAGGGGCGACGTCATCCTCATCAATCCGGACCTGACCGTCATGCCCGATACCATCGCCGTCCTGAAACGCGTGCTCGACGCGCATGCGGACGTCGGTATTGTCGGACCGAAACTGACGTACCCCGACGGCACGCTCCAGCCGTCGGTCAAAAGATTCCCGGATTGGTTCGACCTGTTCCTCGTCCTCTCGAAGGTACCGAACTTCGTTCCCGGTCTCGCCCGCGTCTACAACGGTCTGACCGTCGATTACGGGAAGGAACAGACGGTCGACCAAGTCATGGGTTCCTGCTTCCTGATCCGGCGCGCCACGCTCGACGCGGTCGGGACGTTCGACGAGGGCTTCTGGATGTGGTTCGAGGAGGTCGACTTCTGCAAGCGCGCCCTGGCGATGGGCTGGAAGACGATGTACACGCCGGCCACGCACGCGGTCCATATACGGGCGGCGAGCACGACCCAGTCGACCGCGGAAAAACAACGTATCCTGCGAAACAGCATCGTCCACTACAGTACCAAATATTTCGGCGTCACGAAGACGAAGATGCTGGCGCCCGCTGAACTGATGAGCGTGCTGACCGGGATGATCGGAGATCAGGTCACGCTGATCAAACCGTATAAAGCAAAGCACCACTGATGTCCCATCCTCCGTTCGCATGCCCGATCTGCCACGCACCGCTCGACCGGGGCGCTCCGGAATGGCGCTGCTTGTCGTGCAGCGAACGGTACCGCACCGAACATGGCATTCCGGTCCTCATCGCTCAACGGTTCATCGACTCGTTCAAACAGACCGAGCAGCACTTCCATGACGAGCTCTCGGTATCCGCAGCGCACGGCAGCATCGCCGGAAGAAATTCGTTGTTCCACCGGCAGTTCGAAGAGCCGATGCTCGCGCTCCCGCCGGGAGCCTGTGTGCTCGAGGTGGCCTGCGGCACGCGGGTCGACGGCATCGAGATCGCCCGTTCCGGCAAGCTGGTGACCTCGATCGACCTCTCACCGGACGCTGTCGTGCAGGCGCAACAGTTCGCCGTTCGCCATACCACTGCGGGAACCATGCGTTTCGCCGCTGCTGATGCCGAGCACCTGCCGTTCGCTGACGGCAGCTTCGATGCGACGTTCGTCGCTGCCTCGTTCCACCATTTCCCGAACCAACGTGCCGCGCTCAAGGAGATGAAACGTGTCACAAAGCCCTACGGCAATGTCATCTGGGGCGTCGAACCGGCTTCATGGCCGTACCGTTCGGTGTACCGAGCGCTCGCGCCGATGAAACGCATCATCCGGTCACGTCGTAAACGGAAGTACGATTCCATCGCCGACGATACGACCGAGGGCTACACCGAACCGCAGATCCGCGCGCTGTTCGCCGACGCCGGCCTGCGGATCGACGGCATCCGGCGGGTGAAGATGCTCGGCGAGGTCTATGATTCTTCGGTCCGCCTCATCGGACGCCTCGTGAAACGACCTCTGCAATCGTCGCGCGCCGTGAACCGTGTTCTCGCGCGCCTCGATGCGGCCTTCTGCGCCGTACCGGGTCTCAATAAGCTCGCATGGCACTTCAACGTCATCAGCACGGTCCCAAAAAAAGTGACATGAATTTCCAACTTCCCACGTTCACAACGTACTGCGTGTTCTCAGCTGCGCTGCTCGTGAACGAGATCGCGTCGTATGTCGGTTACCGCTTTACCCTCCTCGGCAACGGGCTGTTCGCGCTCATCATCGTCGGAACGGTCGTCCTCGCGTGGAAACGGCTCGAGTGGGGGCTTGCGGTCGTCCTCGCAGAACTCTTCATCGGCGGCAAAGGTTACCTTTACAGCGTCGACTTCGGTGGTCCAACGGTATCGATTCGCATCGCGCTGTTCTGTACGATCGCGTTCGTCTGGCTCCTGCGGTACCGCGCACGGACCGGCTGGCACACGTTGCCACCAATGCTTCGCTGGAGCATCATCGGATTAGGGGCGTTCGTACTCTGGGGTGTGTTCCACGGCATCATCGCACGCCACGGCATCCAAAATGTCTACTTCGACGCGAACGCATACCTGTTCTTCCTTCTGCTCGCCGTACTCCTTGCACCGACGATCGACCGGTCACGATTCGGTACCCTGGTGATCGCGATTCTCGCAGCGGTCGCGACGGTGCTCGGTATCAAAAGCCTGGCGAGTCTCGGCATGTTCGCGCACTTCAACGTGGCGGGGCTTGCGGAGTACTACCGGTGGATCCGGAACACCGGAGTAGGGGAGATCGCCTACATCAGTGGCAGCTCGTACCGTGTCTTCTTCCAGAGTCAGATCTACGGCATGTTCGCTTTGCTCGTGTTTGCCCCGTTCGTACTACCGAAGCGAGGGACCACCTTGCGCGGAAAGCGATGGTTGTTCATCCCTATGACGTTGGGGCTTTCGGCCGTGCTTGTATCGCTCTCACGAAGCTTCTGGGTCGGTGGCGCGCTCGCCGTCGTTGCAGGAACGATCCTCGGCTTCATCAGGTACCGCTGGAACTTGAAGCAGTTCATCGGCGTCATCATCGTCGGCGCGTGCCTGTTCGGCGTCGCCTACACGCTGATGTCATGGTCGCTCAACTTCCCGTATCCATACAGCTTCTCGCGCGGGGGAACGGCGAACAGGCTCATCACGGAGCGGTTCCAGCATTTCGGCGGCGAAGCCGCTGCTTCGAGCAGGTTGCAGATGCTGAGCCCCTTGGCCGACGCGATCCTCAAGAGCCCCGTGTTCGGCTCGGGATTCGCGACCATGGTCACGTACCAAAGCAACGATCCTCGCCAGCTCCAGTCGCCGACGAAAGGCATCTATACGACCGACGCGTTCGAGCTCGGCTACCTTGACATCGCATTGAAGATCGGCGTGCTCGGTGTCGGCGTCTATCTCCTCGTGCTTTGGACCGTCATCCGCGGGCTTTGGAAGGCCGGGTCGGACATGGCGTTCGGCGTGCTCATCGCCGTCGTTGCGCTCATGGGCGCGCACCTGACGACGCCGTACCTCAACCATCCGCTCGGCATCGGTCTGCTGCTTATCGCCATCCTCATCGCGTTCGTACCGACCAGCGATCAACAACGTACATGATGTCCGTCGCCGTCAACATCGTCACCTGGAACGGCAAGGAGTTCCTCCCGCACCTCCTGAAGAGTCTGATGGCGCAGACGTTCGCGCCGTCACGTATCCTGGTCATCGACAACGGTTCCGTCGACGGTACGCTCGAGCTCCTCCGCGAATGGCCGACGGTGCACGTGCTGCGCAATAACCGAAACCTCGGCTTCGCGCATGGCTTCAACCAGGCGATCGCCCTGAGCGACGCCGATGCGATCCTCATCGCGAACCAGGACCTGATCCTCGACCCGCACTGCATCGAACGGCTTGTACGCGAGCTGGAGCGCGACCAGCGGATCGGCAGCGTCTGTCCGCTGATCTACCGGTTCAGCTTCACCGGAGGCGACTTGAGGGAACCGCTGCTTTCTGATACAATAGACACCGCCGGTGTGACCGTGCGACGAAGCAGGCAAATGGTCAACATCGACGAGGGACGTCGTCCGGACGCAGGGGCATATCGCACTCCGTCCGATGTGTTCGGTGTACACGGTGTGCTTGCACTTTTCCGAAGACGGGCGCTTCAGGACGTAGCGTACAACAACGAGTACTTCGATGATGACTTCTTCGCTTACAAGGAGGACGTGGATCTCGCCTGGCGACTGCGATGGGCAGGGTGGAGCGCACGGCTCGTCCCTTCCGCGATCGCACATCACTACCGGACGCTCACGCACCATGGAGACCATATCACCGACGTGTTCAAGACGCGGTCAGAACGCTCGCCGATACTCCGTACGATGTCGTACCGCAACCATCTACTGACGCTCATCAAGAACGAAACACCACGAACCCTGCTCCCGGACATTCCGTACATACTATGCTACGAAACCAAGCGCGTGGGCTACCTGCTGCTCCGAGAATGGACGACCCTCACGGCAATACCTCGCGCCCTACGTCTCCTTCCAAAAATGAGGAGAAAACGATCCCTGATCCGACGAACGAGAAGGATCGATCCACGAACCATGCGAACGTACATCCAACGATAACCAATGGACCTCTCGATCATCATCGTCAACATCAACGAACGTGGTTTCCTTAAACAGTTCCTGAAGGGGATCGAACGTGCGAAACTCCGCTGCTCGTACGAGATCATCGTTGCCGACAACAGCTCGACGGATGGAAGCATCGAAATGATGGGGGAGTGCTTCCCGGAGATTAAGCTCATCGAGTTCCCGGACAATCGCGGTCTTTCCGTCGCGTTCAACGCAGCGGTAAAGCATGCACGAGGTGAGTTCATCCTGTACATGAACAACGATATCGCCGTATTCGACGGCGTCATCGAAGAGCTCGTCGAATACATACGCCACCACCCGAAGATCGGCGTGCTCGCGCCGAAGCTCCTGAACCCGGACCGATCGATCCAGCTGTCCTGTTACAAGTTCCAGACACCGATCGTGCCGATCTTCCGCCGCACCCTGCTGGGAAAACTGCCGAAAGGAAAGCGCGTTTTGAGGGATTACCTGATGCTCGATTTCGATCACAACGCAATACAAACGGTCGATTGGATCCTCGGCGCCGTTATGATGCTGCGACGTACTGCGCTCGACGAGGTGGGCGGCATGGACGAGCGGTTCTTCGCATACTACGAGGACGCCGACCTCTGCCGTCAGATGTGGTCGCATGGCTGGCAGGTGGTATACTATGCACCGGTACAGCTCATACACTACCACCAACGCACATCAGCAGCGAACCCTGGCCTGTCGATCATCTTCAATAAGTTCACGAGGATCCATATTCTTAGCGGATTGAAGTATTTCCTTAAGTACCATCGGCACCCGATGCCGAAACGGCCCCATGCGCATGAAAACAACTAGGACCCTGATGTCGACACCGAACGTAGCACCGCATCGACGGTTCAGCTTCCGCCGACTGCGGCTCTCACGGAGGTCCCTGAAGCTCCTGATCGGGCTCATAGGTGCGTTCATCGTACTGCTGGCGGCGATCATCCCGCCGGTGCTGTCCGCGTATCGTCACGGTACGGCGGCTAAGGATGAACTGCTCGCCTCGAAGGCGTCGCTCGAAGCGCAGAATTTCGACGCCGCGCTCGCTTCGGCCGACCGGGCATCGGTTGAGCTCCAGAAAACGTACCGCTCGATCAACCGGCTTGACGCGCTCCAACCGCTTCCCGTCATCGGTACGCAGCTGAGAGCGCTCGACATCATAGCATGCGTCGGTCTGACCCTGACCGATGCGCTTCACGACGGTACCATCGCGGCCCAGCAGATCATCGGACCGCTCCAGACCGCGAAGGGTACCGTCAGTCTTGCGACGTTGACGCCGGCGGACAAACGCCAGATCCTTCAACGAATCTCCGAATCGAAACCGCAACTTATCGCGGTCAAGGATGACGTCACGCGCGCATCGAACATGCTCAAGGAACTTCCGGAACGCGGCCTTCTTCCACCGCTCAACAATGCGATCGCGCCGCTCAAGGAACAGATACCATTCCTCGAGGACGCCATGGACCAGCTCATCCCGGCGTCGACCATCATTCCCGCGATCGCCGGCTTCCCCGATCCGCAGACCTACCTGTTCCTCCTGCAGAACAACACCGAGCTCCGGCCGACCGGCGGCTTCATCGGCACCTACGGGATCTTGAAGGTCTCCTCGGCCGAGATCACCTCGTTCTCGACGAACGACGTGTACAACCTCGACACGCCCGTGAAGGACAGTCTCCGCCTGACGCCCCCCGCCGCGCTCACGAAGTACAACGACACGACCCGGTGGTTCTTCAGGGACTCGAACTGGTCGCCCGACTTCCCGACATCGGCACAGAAGGCGCTCGAGTTCTACCGGCTCGAGAACGGCCCGCAGAAGGACTTCGACGGTGTGATGGCGGTGACGCCCACGTTCGTGAGCTCGCTCCTCAAGATCAGCGGTGACATCACGATCGGGAACATGACGTTCACCCCTGACAACCTCGTCGATAAGCTCCAACCCCGTGCCGACCGGAAGGACCTCATCGGCGAGATGTCGAAGACGCTGATCAACCGGCTGCTCGCGCTCCCGCAAAACCGATGGCACGAGCTGTTCTCCGCGGTCACGGCAGCGCTCGAACAGAAGCAGATGCTGCTGTACTCGAAGGATAGCTCGCTCGAACAGCAGATCCTCGACCAGAACTGGGGCGGCGACGTCCGGTCGCAGCCGGTCGACGCGGTGTACGTTGTCGACGCGAACCTCGCAAGCCTGAAGACCGACGGGGTCATGAAGCGGGGCATTTCCTATGACCTGACCGTGACGAACGACGCAGCGAACGCCACGGTATCCATCACGTATGAGAACACGGGGAAGTTCACCGCAACGACGACACGCTACCGTACGTATACGAGGCTCTTCGTCCCGCTCGGCAGCACGCTCACGGGTTCGACGGGTGCGCTCCAGAACGACAAGCTCCATGGCGCGCGCGCCGGAACTGTCGACGTAACCGAGGAGCTCGGACGGACCGTGTTCGGGGCGTTCATCTCGATCGAACCGGGCGCAACCGCCACGCTAACGTTCACCTATCAACTTCCACAGAGGGTCATCGAGGCAGTCAAGGACGGTACCTATGAGCTCTACGTCCAGAAGCAACCAGGAACCCGTGCGCATACGCTGAACGCAACGCTCAATTTCACGCGTAGCGTCGCAACCATGTCGGGAATTGACGGATTGTCGGCCATCGGACATACTGGTGTCGCCCTGAATTCGGACCTACTCGAGGATCGTCACGTGACGGTCACCTTCAAATAGCATGTTCACCAAACGCATCGGCATCGACCTCGGAACCACCTACACGCTCGTCCACCTCCCGGGACGGGGGATCGTGCTGAACGAGCCGTCGGTCGTCGCGATCTCGTTGAACGACAAGAAGATCCTCGCCGTTGGAAACGAGGCGAAGGAGATGCTCGGCCGTACCCCGGATTCGATCATCGCGCTCAGACCGCTCCGCGACGGCGTCATCGCCGATTATCGGACGACCGAAGCGATGCTCCGCTACTTCATCAACAAGGCGACCGGCGGTATCCGCATCCTCCGGCCCGAGGTCATGATCGCGGTCCCGGCTGGCATCACCTCGACCGAGCGTCGTGCGGTCATCGACGCGACCATCGCCGCAGGAGCCAAGGCGGCGTACATCATAAAGGAACCCGTCGCCGCTGCCATCGGTGCGAACATCCCCATCGGCTCGGCCTCGGGACATATGATCATCGACATCGGCGGTGGCACGACGGAGATCGCCGTCATCTCGTTGGGCGGCATCGTCGCGAACACGAGCGTCAGGATCGGCGGCAACAAGCTCGACGCTGCAATCCAGGAGTTTACCAGAAAAAAATATGGTCTCGCGATAGGCGAAAGAACCGCGGAAGAAATGAAGATCACCATCGGTTCGGCGGTACCGCTCGAGAAAAAGTTGTTCATGGAGGTCCGCGGCCGCGATGTGGTCACCGGCCTTCCCCGGACGGTCTCCGTCTTCTCAGACGACGTCACCGAAGCGATACAGAACGAGCTGAACGGCATCATCAACGCGGTCAAACTCGTGCTCCAGGAGACCCCTCCGGAACTCTCGGCCGACGTGATCGACAAGGGCATGGTCCTGTCCGGCGGTTCTGCACAGCTCCGCATGATCGACCAACTCCTCTCATCGACGACCGGCGTGCCTTGCTACGTCGCGGACGAACCGCTGCTGTGCGTCGCTCGCGGCACCGGCATCGCGCTCGACAACCTCGAATCCTACAAGCGCAGTATCCTTTCGACCAAGTGACATGATCATCGGCATCGATGCCTCGCGCGCCAACCTCCGCGAGCGGACCGGTACTGAACAGTACTCCTTTCAAATTCTTAAGAACCTCGTCGCGGCAGACCGGAAGAACCGCTACGTACTCTACCTCAAGGACGAACCGCTCGACGACCTCCGCTCGCTCGGACCGAACGTGACGTTCCGCGTGTTACGGTGGCCGCCACGGTACCTCTGGAGCCAGATACGGCTCTCGCTCGAAATGCTCGTCCATCGACCGGACGTGCTCTTCATACCCGCGCACACGATCCCGATCATCCATCCGCGCAACACCGTCACCACGATCCACGACCTCGGGTTCGAACGGAACATCGACCTCTACGGAAAACACGCCATCGGCGGAAGGAACCTTTCGAAGACCATCCTCACCGTCATCGCGCGCATCATGACCCTGGGAAGGTACGGTGCGAGCGAGCTCGACTACCATCGCTGGTCTGCACGCTTTGCCGCATCCCATGCGCGACACCTGATCACCGTATCGGAATTCTCAAAACAGGAGATCGTGCAGCGGTATGGCGTCGATGCAAACCGTATTTCGGTGATCCATCACGGATTCGACGCGGTGACGTACCGACGTCCGTCGAAACCCGAGATCGATCGCGTTCTTGCCATGACCGGCGTGCGACGGCCATACGTCACCTTCGTTGGCCGTCTTGAAAGGAAGAAGAACGTCCTTGCGCTTGTAAAGGCGTTCGCCGAAGCGCGCACCTCATTGCCGGCACTGACGCTCGTGCTCATCGGCAAGATCGGGTTCGGCTGGGACGAGGCTGCGTCGTTCATAACGCAACGTCGTCTTCAAAGCGCGGTACAGCTCCTCGGTTGGCAACCGAACGACAGCGTCGCTTCGGTCATTGCGGGAGCACAGGCTCTGGTATTCCTTTCGGAATACGAGGGATTCGGCATGCCGATACTCGAATCGTTCGCGATCGGTACGCCGGTCATCGGTGCACGAAAAGGGTCCATACCCGAGGTGAGCGGTGAGGCCGCGCTGCTCGTCGATCCGCACGATCCGACCGCGGTCGCCCAAGCGATCGAACGCGTTACGCATAATGCCGACATAAAAGAAAGGCTCATCGCTCTGGGATTGGAAAGGGCTCGATCGTTCTCGTGGAAGACGGCGGCCGAAGATACGCTCGCGGTACTTACCGCTGGTTTCTGACCGATGCTATGACAAGGGTTGCGATGGAACGTTCTTTATGGTACGATATACACGCTCAAAAGTGACACGGAAGACCCCTACAACCCGATCGCGGTCAGATAGGGTACGTGGCGCACACGGCGCCTCAGGTTCGTCGAAAAAGCTCGAATCCCACTGGGGCATCATCGGCAACACGCCGATCGTCGAACGATTACGACGCACGATCACGATCGGACCCGACATACATGCGTTCCTGTTGAGCGGAACCTCAGGCATCGGAAAGACCACGCTCGCAACGTCGCTCACGAACGCACTGATCTGCTCCGCTCCCATCGAAGGGAACGCGTGCCAAACGTGCAAGGACTGCACGTTCCTCCTGCAGCATCGACATCCCGATGTCATATCGGTCACCGATGGCGACGAGACGATCGGCATCGAACACGTCCGCGGGATCACAGCATCGTTACAGCGTCGTCCGACAGTGAGCTCCCGCCACGTCGTGCAGATCGATCGTATCGAACGGATGACCGAAGAGGCGTCGAACGCCTTCCTCAAGACGCTCGAGGAGCCGTACGGCGCTACCATGTTCGTCCTTACGACGGACAGGCCACACCTCGTTCCGTTCACCATCCTCTCACGCTGCTCGGTGTTCCACTGCACGCAAGTACCCGAACACGCCATCAAGGACCACCTCATCGATACCGGCGTTGCGACGGTCGATGCACGGCACATCGCCGCAGTTGCCGACGGGCGCCCTGCCTATGCACTGCGGCTCGCCCGACAACGGGAGGTATACGACCAGGCGCGTGAGGACGCCGAATCGCTGCTCGCGCTCATCGGGGCCGTACCCTACGAACGCATCCGGATCGCTGAGACGATCGCAGCACACAAGGAAGGGTCCGCACGGATGTCGGCGGTGCTCAATTGCTGGGAATCGACGATCCGAAGGATGCTCCGCATCGCCGTAGGCCTTCCGGACCATGGTCCCGGGGCCGAGACGATCCGTGCGCTCGTGACCTCGATGATGACCGTCCCGGCGATCATCGGACTTGCACGGCAGCTACAAACGATGCGCGAACGGATACGCACCTCCGGGAACATCCGCCTCAATATCGAATCCTTCTCGCTCCACTTACCAACGTCACGACTATGAACTACCATCGTTCACGACTGTTCACGCTCGCAGCAGCGACGCTGCTCACCATCGGTTCCGGATGTTCGATCAGTTTCAAATCCTCCGGATCGCTCGATGGAGGGATGTTCCGCTCTAAAGATGCGGGCACGACCTGGGTGCAAGCGGTCAACGCAGGCACCACTGCGAAGGGCAAGGCGGTTCGCATCGACGGCGTGAACGTCAACTTCGTGCGCTTCGACCCAAACAACGTCGATACGCTCTACATCGGTACGAACGTCGGCATGTACCGGACGGAGCAGAGCGGCGGGTCCTGGGTGAAGCTGGGCCTCCCGGCAGCCTCGTACGGGTCTTTCGCGATCGACCCGAACGCGACCTCGATACTCTACGCAGCGCATGGAGGGACCATCTATAAGAGCAGCGATACAGGAGTGAAGTGGTCGATCGTATACTACGAATCGAAGCCGGACAGAGCATTCACTACGCTCACGGTCCATCCGACAAACTCCTCGTTCGTGTACGCAGGCACGAACAGAGGGGAGATCTTGCTGAGCAAGGACTTTGGCAACACATGGCAGCTCTACTCCTCGATAGGCATCATCGATCCCGTACGGACCATGCTCTTCGCGTCGGGGAACACCACCATGTTCATTCTCACGCAGACGAAAGGTCTCTACAAATCCGTCGACAGCGGCACGACATGGCTCTCGCTCAAGGCGACGCTCACGAAATACCCCAACGCGAACAACATCACCTCGCTTGCGACGCTTCCGAACAAACCCGATACGCTCTATATCGCATCGGGGTACGGACTGCTGCTCACGAACGACGGTGGTACCTCCTGGCAGCCGATCCAAACGCTCGTTCCGTTCTCCAGTCAACCGATCAATCTGGTCGCCGTTAATCCGGAGAATCCGAGCATCATCTACGTCATCGTCGGCA
>CAYGGS010000013.1:0-2355 GCA_964349545.1 uncultured Gammaproteobacteria bacterium | reverse complement strand
AAATCGCTCGATGGCGGGAGGACATGGGACGCGAAGATCGTCGTACCGACATCACGGAACCTCTCGACGCTCGCGCTCAACACCGCACGGCCCGATGAGCTCTTCATCGGCACCGTAAAACCGGCGAAGAAATGACCGCACACCAATGACAATAGATACCACACCGTTCAAAAACATCGTACGTCACCTCGAGCAGGAGCTCATGGGCATTCGTACCGGCCGCGCGAACCCCGGTCTAGTCGAAAACGTCGTCATAGCGGCGTACGGTAGTCCGATGCCGCTGATCCAGCTCGCGAGCATCACCACGCCGGACTCGCGCACCATCGTCGTGCAGCCGTGGGACAAGAACGTGCTGAAGGACATCGAACGCGGGCTCCAGCAGACCGACCTCGGACTGACACCGATGAACGACGGAACGGTCGTACGTCTCACGATCCCCGCGCTCACCGAGGAGCGCAGGAAGGAATACCTGAAACTGCTGAACACGAAGCTCGAACAGGCGCGCGTGAGCGTCCGCATGATCCGTGAAGAACTCGTTCGGACGATGCGCGACGCGAAACAGAGGGGGACCCTATCGGAGAACGAGCTGTTCAGCCAGCAGAAGGAACTGCAAAAGACCGTGGACGGCTTCATGGAGGAGATCAAGGACCACGGCGATAAGAAGGAGCAGGAGCTCCTCACGATCTGACCACATGATCACCTTCATCGCGTTCGTCCTCGTCATTTCGCTCCTGGTGTTCGTCCACGAACTCGGACATTTCATGACCGCGCGGAAGCTCGGTGTGGCGGTCGAGGAGTTCGGGTTCGGGTTCCCTCCGAGGATCAAAGGGATCAGACGCGGCGCAACGATCTACTCGATCAACTGGATCCCGTTCGGCGGTTTCGTGAGGATGAAAGGGGAATCACCCGACGCACCGAAAGAGCCGGACAGTTTTTCTGCGCAGGCAACCGGCCGACGGTTCGCTATCCTCGCCGCTGGCGTGCTCATGAACTACCTGCTCGCGATCGTGCTCTTTTCCATCGGATTCTCGATCGGGCTCCCTACTGCGGTAGAACCAGGTGCGAACGGAAAAAATATTTCGAACGTCCGTACGGAGATCATATCGACGGAGTCCGGGAGTCCTGCTGCGACGGCCGGCGTCAAACCAGGTGACGTCATCACGGCGATCAATGCGGAGTCCATCCGGTCGACCGAACAGGTAGGAAAGGTCCTCAAGGAGAACGCCGACAGACAGGTCAGTGTCACCGTCATCCGAGATAAAACCACGATGACGATACCGGTCATCCCGGAACGATCGTCTGACGGCTCGTACCGCATCGGCGTCGGCATCACGGATGTCGGTACGCTGTCATACCCCTTCCCTGAATCGGTCGCTCAGGGGTTCATCCTCACGGGCAACGTAACCGGTCAGATCTTCGGATCGTTCGGCTCGCTCCTCCGCGACCTCGTCATCGAACGTAAGGTGAGTCCCGACCTGTCGGGCCCCGTCGGGGTCGTGGTGCTCACCGGGCAAGCCGTGCGGCTCGGGTGGTCGTACCTCATCCAATTCATAGCGCTCCTGTCGGTCACCCTTGCAGTAGTGAACTTCTTCCCGTTGCCGGCGCTCGATGGAGGAAGGGCGCTGTTCGTGCTCATCGAAATGGTTCGCGGTAAAGCGATCAACCAGCGCGTCGAATCGCTCATCCATGGGATCGGCTTCTACGCGCTGATCGCCCTCGTTCTGCTCATCAGTGTCCACGACCTGCAGCGGTATGACATCACGGGCACCATCTCCCGCAATCTGAGCACCCTCTTCTTCCGTTGACCATGTTCAGGAACCTATTCGGGAAGCTCTCCCGCGACATCGGCATCGACCTCGGTACGAAGAACACGCTCGTCTACGTGAAGGACAAGGGCATCGTGATCAACGCACCGTCCGTCGTCGCGGTCAATTCGAAGACCGACCAGATCCTTGCCGTCGGCGAGGAAGCGCGTCGCATGGTGGGCAAGACGCCGAGCCACATCATCGCCATCCGGCCCTTGGTCAACGGCGTCATCTCGGACTTCGAGGTGACGGAGCGCATGTTGCGTCATTTCATCGATAAGGTGCACAACGAAGGCCTGTCGTTCCTCAGTCGTCCCCGTGTGGTCATCGGAATCCCGCTCGGCGTCACCGAAGTGGAACGGAAGGCGGTCGAAGATGCGACGCTCCATGCCGGCGCCCGCGAAGTGTACCTCATCGAGGAACCGATGGCGTCAGCGATCGGCGCACGACTGCCGATACAGGAAGCCTCGGGGACCATGATCGTCGACGTTGGCGGTGGCACGACGGAGATCGCCGTCATCTCGCTCGGCGGCATCGTCAGTTGGCGTTC
>CAYGGS010000012.1:11748-15481 GCA_964349545.1 uncultured Gammaproteobacteria bacterium | reverse complement strand
ATACCTTCGGGCTAACGTCTTTCTCGTACGTATAGAGGGTGTAGTCGCCGTCGGACATGACTGGCATGATCTCGGAGGACGTAAGCCAACCCATGCGTTCCTTCAACGGAGCGGGCAGCAGCGTCATACGCGAGCTAGCTCCCATGATGCCGTACCGGTCGCCGTACTCGACCATACCGCAGTTCGTGCCGGTGAGCACGCCGGGCGGGTCGCACTGCCACGAGTTCGCGTGGCCGAAACCGATGATATGGCCGAGCTCGTGGTGCGGGTAGGTGTTCAGCGTACCGTTCAAAACCGCAGCGCGGTAGGTCTGCCCGCCGGTGTCGGGGACGTCTGCGACGGACGTTGCCAGCCCTCCACTCCCGCAGTCGTACAGCGGTGTGAACAGCATGATCGTGTTGTAGGCGGCGAAGTCGACGTCCGCATCGGCCGCCGCGAGCGCATTCGCGAGGACCGTGCGCCAATTACATGAACCGCCAGATGCGACCGGTCGGTCGATCGTGTACCAGGAACCGCCGTTGTCGTACACGTCACCGCTCACCGATACCGCGCCCTCGGACTCCGACGCGTAGTAGGCGGCCATCGAGTCGGTATCGCTGAACAATCTCTTGTCCAGATACTGCTTCGTCCACGGCCCGCTCTGGTCGTCCGCGATCGGCTTTTTCGGATCGTCCGGGGATGTCGCCATTATCACGGCTATCTTGTAGCTCGGATAGGCGGCAACGGGGGTTTTTGCGAAACCCGCGACCGGCATGAGCATCGCCATGAACGCAATGCCGAACGTACAGACCGCTGCGATACGGTGCGTGTTGTGACGTATGCCCATGATTTCAGTATACACCAATAACCCCGTGACCTATACGATTTATTTCGTAAACCCGATCAGCCATTACTTCAGCGATATCGACGAACCGCTGACCTTGAGCTTCTTGAGGTTGAACGCCTTGTCCTGTACGAACGCCTTTTTGGCCATCGAGTATCTCCAAACCTTCAACACATTCTTTCCCTCGACCCTCATGAGCGTCACAAGTCCGTACTCGTTCCCGTAGAGCTTTAGGTATTTCACCGTGACCGACGCCGTACCGCTTCCTCCTGATAGCGAGCCGCGCAGCATAACCCCGTCGTCCGTAACGCTGTACACCTTCGTCTTCCCGCCGCCCTTCTGGCCGACCGCGACATAGTACACGCCGTTACTGACCACGCCGGTCATCGTCATGCCTTTTTTCCCCAGCGTACCGAACGGCGCAAGTTTCTTCACCAGTATGCCGTTCCCGTCATAGACAGCCATCATGCCGTCAGAATTCTTGCCTTTCGGCACGAACACGAACCGGGTGCCGTCTTCATTGCCCAGGTATACCTTGTTCGCTGCCGTCGGGCCGGTGTAGGTGCCGAGCGGTTTGAGCACGGTCCCTTCAGGTGTTGTCCAGCCGCCGTTTACTACGGTCACGCCTCCGATCTCCGGTATCCTCTTGTTCGAGATGAGGGTGTACTGCTTCGCAGCTTCATCATACGTGAAGCGAAGTTCCCTCGAAAACGACGTGATGCCGCTGCCCTTGCACCCGTAACCGTCGGGGTACGTGACCGTGTCCTTCATCGTCACCTTCGTGCTCTCGTTGATCGGTACTGTGAGAAGTAGATCGGGAGTGAACGCATCTACCGTAAACGGTTTTGCCATCTCGCAGCCAGTGAATTTATAGAGGTACACGGTATCCTTGTTGTTCGTAAGGTAGGTGTGTCCGAGCGCTGTCGTGTAGTACTCGAGCTTCAGGTAACGGACCTCGTTCGGATTACCGAAGAACACGAAGAACGTGCTGCCGTGGGCCTTCACAGCGAGCGTTTCGCCGTTCCGGCTCATCAGGGCGATCGAATCGCGGCGGACGATCTCCGACCAGATGTCGGCGCTACCGTACAACATGGTTCCGTTCGGTGCGAGGATGATCGGCGTCACGTTGTTCCGGTACCCGATCATCGCGGCGATGGTACCGAACACCCCTTGACCGGTCGGCGGAGCCGGCGTATCAAGCACGAAGATGCCCAGGTCGTCCGCTGAGTTGCAGACCGACGCTACCTGATCGGCGAATCCCGCGGTGCCGTTGTACTCGAACGTCTGGACCGAAGGACTTCCGGCGACGCCATTGACCGAATATGCAAAATCGTACGTGGGCGTCGAGCCGGTCGTGTTCAGCGTCAAGTTCGCGGTATATACCGTCGTTCCACAGGTTTGGTTGATGTTAAACGAAAGGGCCGGAGCTGCGTGTGTGGTACGGCAAAAAACGCTGATGAACATGAGTGCGAGCACGACGGACAGAATGGTACGCATAGAATTATTCGTTATTTATGTGCTAAATCGCTCGACCAATCCGCTCACGAAGAACAGCAGCGCGACGAGTCCGAACAGCATCGCCGCGAACACGGTGACGCCGCGCTCCCTCTTGAACACAGACACGGCACCGACGACGAGCGCCATGATCCCGGCGATGAATATCATGTAAAAGGCGACCAACCACGCAAGGCCGGGGGTCCTTGGGCTGATGGTTCCCGTGCCGCTCGAACCATCGACAACGACGCTCGTGCTCACGAACGCCGTAAGTGCTACGAACAGCAGGACGGACAGCAACGCGCCTGCTAGTGACCACCAGCCAGGGCGCGTCGATGGGAGGAATACCTGCTTAAACCTGTTCATGTCGATCGTTGATCACGCTTATGTCCCCGCAGCCGGAACCACCGGATCGCGAACGGAATCCCATAAACGAACGCTCCGATGATGACAAAGTTGATCGCAATTAAATACCAATGAAAACCCGGCGCGGGGTTCCCCATGGTATCTTCTGGCGGAATATAATAATACGAATTGAAAGGGAAACTCACCGATATGAAAAACGTCGCGATACCACCAAATGCGATATAGATACCCCAAAGCCACATCTGCACAACAAGCCGCCACGTCCGTTCGGCATCTCCGCGCTTCACTGGATCGATATCAGTGGTGGGACTTGGCATGTACTTTCATTCCACCTCCCACGATACTCCGTTACGCCCGATATGCAAGCCAGAACTCGACGGCCGATAGCAGGACGAGACCGTAGAGCGGCCAGAAGTAATCGCCGCCCACGGCCATGACCGCGGCGACCGCGAACGCCGAAAGGAACTTCGCGCCGAGCATGAACGCCGCGAAATGCCCGCCGATCGCGAGGTCGCTGATGATGAACCAATGCACCGCCGCGAGGACGAACAGTATGATGACGGGCAGCGGGTTGCTCAAGACCTCGCTGATGCCCGTCATGCCATGCTGCTGGTACTTATAGAGCACATACCCGACCGCGCTTGCAACGGACGCGAACACCCACAGCCATTCGATGGTGAGGAGCGCGGTCGCTGGCTTGTGGGGGTACGGCTGCTTCATGCCGTGTTCGAACCGGCCGTGCCGCTGCCGAGGTTGTTCTTCCGGTGCATCTGCCGCGCGAAGTACCGGATGCTGTAGGGAATGACGACCAGCACGACGAGCAGGATCGCGAGGTTCACCGCGAACCTCCACCACGTCACCCCATAGACGGTGGTGGAACTGCCGGTCGTCAACGCGACCGTCGTGGTCCTTACGATCGCATCGAACGGCCGCTGGAAGGCGAGTATGGCCGACACGACCACTGCCAGCATCGTATAGAAGATCCAGAGGAACTTCCACGAGGCCGAGTGATGGGGAATGCCGAGATAATTAGTAGCCATACAATCAATT
>CAYGGS010000012.1:10487-11738 GCA_964349545.1 uncultured Gammaproteobacteria bacterium | reverse complement strand
GTCATAATACCACTCCCGCGACAGGTCAACCCATCCGGGATTCATATCCTCGATCAGTTTCATCTTCCACGCCCGATTCCACTTTTTTAACTATTTTTCACGCTGAATGGCTGCCGAGATGTCGTCGGTCTCTTCAAAATGAACAAGGCGGTGAACGCCGTATCGCTGCGTGAACCCTTTATTGACATTCCGTTTGTGTTCATACACGCGGCGTTCAAGATCATTCGTTACGCCGATATAGAGCGTTCCGTTCTTCTGACTTGCCAGGATATAAACGTAATACGTGCGTGTCATTTCTGGTTTCCCGCTTCCGCGGGAAAGACAAAGAGTGGCCACGCCACCGACCGTCTCTCTTAGAGTATTATCGCATGCTTACGCTACCGTCAAGCCCAACCAAAGCCCCAGTATGTCACGCCCGACCTGATCGGGCGTCCAGAACTATCCCTTCGGCCTCATGTCCACGATCCTTTTCTCCTTGAGCTCCGATTCCATACCGAGCTTTTCGAGCAGCAGTTTAAACGGCACTTCCTTGATCTGCGCGGTGATGAACACCTCGCTGTGTATCTTCTTGCCGAGCCTCGTTTTCAGGTCGTTGAAGTCGGTGCCCGTTTTCGGCGCGACGAGCACGTCGATCTCGTCGAGCTCGTTCGGGTCGTCATTGACCTTCTTGATCACCACCTGCCACTCCTCGATGTCATGCTCGCCCGAGAGGAGCGGGTAGAACTCGTTGAGGTTCACGAGCTCGCCCTTGATCTTCATCAAGTGGAACTCCTTGACCTCGCTCGAGCGCTGGATGTCAGGCACGATGCGGGGCGTCGTCTTGCCGCAGACCTCGCACGGGCCGAACTCGATCCCCTTGCACAGGTCGCCGGTCCGGTAGCGGACGACGGTCGAGCCGCGCCAGTCGAGCGCCGTGTAGACGAGCTCGCCCGGCGAACCGTCCGGCTGTACGTTCCCTTCTTGATCGATCACCTCGATGACCTCGAGGTCGGGCGTGAGGTGGTAGCCGGTCGTCTCGGTGCACTGGATCCACGCGGTCTTCGCCTCGGTCAGCGCGTAGGTCGCGAGGACCTTCACGTCAGGCGCGCCGAGCTGCGCGGTCAGCTCCTTCACCTTCTGCCGGAACCCCTCGCTCACGCGCTCGCCGCCGAAGATGAGGTACTTCAAGTTCGAGAAATCTCGCTTCTGTTCGACCGCCGCGCGCAGCAGGTGATAGCCGTAACCCGGGATGAACGTGCCGACGTTCATCTT
>CAYGGS010000012.1:7997-10477 GCA_964349545.1 uncultured Gammaproteobacteria bacterium | reverse complement strand
CCCCACCGCCGCGTCACCAGCAGTCTGCCCACGCCGCTCCATCGCGTCGATGATCTTCTGCGTGCCCATGACCTTGCCGCCACCGGTCGCAAGGCTCGTCATGCCATTCGTCTGCATCGCGTAGTAGGCGAGCCAGAACGCCAGGTGCGGCGAGTAGGGGAATCCGTTGAGCGCGGTGAAATCACGCGTCAGGCCCGCGACCTCGAACAGCCGGCGCGCGCTTTCCTTGAAGAGCTCAATGTCGCGCGACGTGTAGGTGAACGGCGTCGGGAGCGCGGTCCGGCCGGTCGTGAAGTGCATGTGGACCGGCTTGTACTCCCATTCGAGCTTCCGCTTCACGTCCTGATGCAGCAGCTTGCCGACGAGGATCTTCGCGAGCGTTCCCTTCGAGGCGTGGTGCTTCAACAGCTTCTCGTCGGGCTGCAGGATGAACTGCCGCGGTTTCGCGGGCTCCTGTGCGGTCGGCGCGATGTCGGCCTTCGACGTGAACGGGATGCGCTTCAGGTCGTCGATGGTCGTGATGTCATCGAAGCCGATCCTGTTCTTCTCGAACAGCGCCCGGTAGTACGGCGAATACGGCAGCTGATGTCGAATGAACTTCCGCAACAGGCGATTCTGCAGTTCGCGTCGTTCGTCGGTCCGGAGGCGGGACACACGGTCCCAGTTCATGAATAACGCCATAAGGGTTTGTCCACTGATAATGCTTTGATTTTACACCAGAAACGACTAAAAACGAAGTGCTCCATCTGGGCCGATTTTTTTTATCCAGCTTCTACCCGATGTACACCTTCTCGGTCAGCGGCGCGAGCCCGCGCATGATCTCGCGGGTCGCTTCCTGGATCAACGAGTAGTCAGGCGCCTTCCCGCGGAACTGCGAAAGGTCGATCGCCGGGCCGAACTTCACGGTGACGTTCCCGCGCTCGGCGATGAGGTTCGTGACCGACCGCATGAAGTTCTTTCCCGACTTGCTCGCGATCCCTACGGGGATGACCGGTACGTTTGCGCGCAAAGCGAGCCGCGCGGTCCCGGTCTTGCCACGCAGCAGGTGCGACAGCGGGTTGCGCGCGCCCTCGATGAAGTTGCAGATGATCTTCCCCTGACGGAGGTACTGGACGGCATCATCGAGACTCTCCGACTTTTTCTTATCGCTGATCGGCAACGTGACCCGCGTCCACCAGTAATTGTTCGACTTCGTCAGGAAGAACACGTCGTGGCCGCGGCTCTCGTGGACCGCGAGCGCTACGTAGAACCCGTCGAGGAAATCGATGTGGTTCGCCGCCAAGAGGTAGGGCCCGTTCACCGGCAGATGCTCCGCCCCGACGATGCTGCCGATCTTGCCGCGAAAGAGCGGGTAGAGGATGGTCCTGACCGTCGCGTACACCATCTCAGTACCGGTACTCCTTTCCGCAGAGCCCGCCGATCGCGCGCAGGAGCCGCGCGGTCCCGTCCGTCAGCATCTCGTGGGTGAAGGTCGTGGGATCCGTCTTCGGAAACGTGAGCGGCTCGCCGAACCGCACGATAGCCGGCTGGTCGCGCCGCATGAAGTTCACGATCGCCTGCAGCGCGGTGAAACCCTTCGGTGCAACGATGCCGACCGGGACGATCGGGCACCCGACGGTCAGCGCAAGACGCACGGCACCGGTCTTACCCTTCAACAACACATGCTCCCAGTCAGGGTTCACGTTCGTCTTGTTGCGCCGTCCCTCGGGGAAGATGCCGATGACGCCGCCGTTCCGTAAGACCTGCAGCGCCGGTGCGAGCGCCTCGGCCTTGCTCGAACCTAGGATAGGGATCATGCCGAGCCACGTCAGCACCCGGCGACCGCCGAACATCGAGAACGACCGCCAGACGTGCTCGGTCGTGGGGAACCACGCCTTGTGGTCGCGGTGCATGACGAGCGGAAGGGTGATCTGGACCGCGTCGGTGTAGCTCTGGTGGTTCGCCGCGACGAGGTACGGACCGTGCTGCGGCACGTGCTCGAGGCCCTCCACCGTGACGCGCCGGAGCGCCGCAGGACCGATCGTCTTTCGTATGAAGGCGTAGTGCATGGTCAGGCGAGATAGGGTTTCTGGCTCAACGCGGCGATCTTGCGCATGAGCTCATCGGTCAGTTCGCGGACCGCGTTGACGTCATCGGGGTTTCCCTGCGGATGGTACCGTTCGCCGAACCTGATCGAGATGCCCTCGGGCCTGTTCAGCACGCGGTGCCACATGACGTTCCGAAGCGGCACGTTCGTGTTCTCGATGCCGACCGGCAGGATCGCCTTGCCGCTCATGAGACTCATCCGCACCGCCCCGGGACGACCCTCGAGCAACGTCGGCGAGGTGTTCACCCGGCCTTCGGGGAACATGCCGATCGAGTCGCCCTTGCCGAGCGCAGCGACCGCATCGATAATGGCCTTTTCCCGCTGGCCGGTCCGTATCGGGATGGTGTTCGTCCAGTGCGACAATGCGATGCCGAACGTCTTCCAGAAAAGGTTC
>CAYGGS010000012.1:0-7987 GCA_964349545.1 uncultured Gammaproteobacteria bacterium | reverse complement strand
TCTTCTTCGTCTTCCTGATGAACAGCGAACCGATGAAGAGCGGGTCGAACATGCCGAGGTGGTTCGCCGCGACGATGACCGGCTCGTCGATGGGGATCTGTTCCACGCCGTCGACCCGCCTCGCGAAGAGACTGACGAACGGGAACGCGGTACGTCGTGCGACTGGATATATCGGGGTCATATCTGCGTGTAGTATACACGAAAGCCCAAGAAACCGCATGAAATAGCACCAGATATTAAATATTTTATACAGCGCAGGTTTTCCCGCCACCTTAATCGAAAAAAATTCAAGGGAAAGCGGGATCCCGCCTTCATTTAAATTCTATGATAATGTAGCGGGAAAAGCCCGTCCTGTAACGTTGGTTTATCCAGAATCAAAATATTCCTAAAGCGCGGGCTTTCCAGCCCGCGCTTTGGTGATATCAGATGTTACCGCGCTTACATGAACAGCGGCGCGAGGACCAAGGTCAACGTGGCAAGCAGCTTGATCAGGACGTGCAACGACGGACCGGCCGTGTCCTTGAACGGATCGCCGACCGTGTCGCCGACCACCGCGGCCGCGTGCACCGCGGTCTTCTTGCCCTGGACCACGCCCTTCGAGTCGGTGAACTTGCCGCTCTCGATGAACTTCTTCGCGTTGTCCCAGGCACCGCCGGCGTTGTTCATGACGAGGGCCATGAGGATGCCGACGATCGTCGCGACCATGAGGAAGCCGGCCGCCGCCTCGGCGCGGAAGATGAGGCCGGTCGCGACCGGGACCACCACGGCGATGACGCCGGGAAAGATCATGTTGCGGAGCGCACCGCTCGTCGTGATGTCGACGGCCTTCCCGTAGTCCGGTTTCTCCGTGCCCTGCATGATGCCGGGGTGTTCACGGAACTGCCGCCGGACCTCTTCGATGATGTAGCCGGCCGTCTTGCCGACCGCGCGGATCGCGAGCGCCGAGAACAGGAAGACGAGCATCGCGCCGATCATGGCGCCGATGAACACCGGCACCTTCGAGAGGTCAACCACATCGATGTCGGCTACCTTCGTGTAGGCCGAGAAGAGGAGGAACGCCGCGAGCGCCGCCGAGCCGACCGCGTAACCCTTGGTCAGCGCTTTCGTCGTGTTACCGACGGCGTCGAGCCGGTCGGTGATCTCGCGGGTCTGCTCCGAAGCGCCGGACATCTCGACGATGCCGCCGGCGTTGTCCGTGATCGGGCCGAAGGTGTCCATCGCGAGGATGTAGACGGCCGTCGCGAGCATGCCCATCGTCGCGATCGCCGTGCCGAACAGTCCGCCGTCGGCGATACCGCTCGCGTCACCGAGCGCGAACGCGCCGAAGAGCGCCGCTGCGATGGCGACGATCGGGAGCGCGGTGTTCTCGAAGCCGACCGCGAGCCCTGCGATGATGTTCGTCGCCGGTCCGGTCTCTGACGCGTTCGCGATCTCGCGCACCGGCCGGTACTTGTGGTCGGTGTAGTACTGGGTCAGCCACACGAATACCGTGCTCATCGCGAGCCCGATGAGGCCGGCGCCGAAGAACCAGAGGTACGCGTCGCCGAGGAGGCTCTGCGTTATGAAGAACACGACGGCCGTCGCCAGCGCGAGCGAGATGTAAAACCCGCGGTTCAGCGCCTTCATCGGGTCCTCGTTCGGCCTGACGCGGACCGACATGACACCGATGATCGAGCCGATGAGGCCGAACGCATTGATCACGAGGGGGATGACGATGCCCTTCTCGCCGAACACCGGGTAGAGCGCCGCACCGAGGATCATCGCGCCGATTGCCTCCGCAGCGGTCGATTCGAAGATGTCCGCGCCGCGGCCTGCGCAATCGCCGACGTTGTCGCCGACGAGGTCGGCGATGACCGCCGGGTTCCGCGGGTCGTCCTCGGGGATGCCCGCTTCGACCTTACCCACGAGGTCGGCGCCGACATCGGCTGCTTTGGTATAGATTCCACCACCCAGTTGGGCGAACAGCGCGACGAACGACGCACCGAACCCGAAGCCGACGATCATGTCCGGAACGAGCCGCTGATCAAAGCTCAATCCCGACGTATAGAGGAGATACAGCGCGCTCACGCCGAAAATGGACAACGCGACGACGAGCACGCCCGAGACGGCTCCGCTGCGGAGCGCGACACGGAGGGCGCCGTTCATGTTCTGATGGTCGGCTGCCGCCGCCACCTTGCTGTTCGCACGGACCGCGACCGACATGCCGACGAATCCGGCTATCCCTGAGCAGAGCGCGCCGAAAAGGAATGCCGTGCTGGTCTGCATGCCGACGTCCATCTTCCCGGTGAGCGCGTACACCGCGAAGATCACCACCGCGACCGATATCGCGAGGATCGAGATCGTCCGGTACTGCCGGCGGAGGAAGGCCTTCGCGCCCTCGCGGATCGCGCGGGCGACGACCATCATCCGTTCGTTGCCGTCCTGCTCCTTGTTCACGCGGCTGATGAGCCACCACGAGAAGAACAGACCGGCGATGCTGATACCGAGCGGGTAATAGACAATATTCATACGTGTCGTACGTTAACGGATACGATTATTTCTCTTGGGGAATTTCGGGTTCGACTGCGGACGCGTCTTCCTTTGACGCCTCTTCCGGTGCGACCTCCGCTTCAACAGCCGGGGCAACTTCTTCGGTCGCGACCTCTTCCATCTTTTCCTCCGCTACGGGCGCTTGGTCCCTTGCGTCGTCAGCTTTGGCGACAACCGGCTCAGCGCCGTCCTCCTTCGCGGCAGCGAGCGCTTCCCGCTCCTTCTTGCGGTCCTGGAGGTTCTGGCCTTCGCCGACGATGTCGATCTTCCATCCGGTGAGCTTCGCGGCAAGGCGGACGTTCTGTCCGCTGCGGCCGATCGCGAGCGACATCTGGTCCTCACGCACCTCGGTGATCGCCGAGTGCTCGTCCTCGTTCGTCTTGATCGAAAGGATCTTCGCGGGCGACAACGCGTTCGATATGAACTTCACCGGATCGTCGGACCACTCGATGATGTCGATCTTTTCGCCGCCGAGCTCCGAGATGACGGTCTGCACCCGCGTGCCGCGCTGGCCGACGCATGAACCGACCGGATCGATGTTCTTCTGGTTCGAGACGACCGCTATCTTCGTGCGGGAACCGGCCTCGCGGGCGATCGCCTTGATCTCGACCGAGCCAGCGCTGATCTCGGGCACCTCGATCGCGAACAGCTTGCGCACGATCTCGGGATGCGACCGCGACACGACGAGCTCGGGACCCTTCGGCGTAGTGTTCACCGAGACGAGGTACACCTTGAGGCGCTGGCCGGGCTGGTAACGCTCGGACTGTATCTGCTATGGCGGCGGCATAATTGCGGACGCATGACCGATATCGACGAACACGAGCCGTCCCTCGACGTGCTGCACCGTCGCCGTCAGGATCTCTCCCTCACGGCCCTTGAACTCCTTGAACAGCGTATCGCGTTCGGCCTCGCGGAGCCGCTGGATGATGACCTGCTTCGCGGTCTGCGCGGCCATACGGCCATACGCCACCGGCGGGAACAGTTCCGTCCTGATCTCGTCGCCGAGCTTAGCGTCCTTGTTCGTCTCGTTGATGACCTTCAGCGCGACCATCGATTTCGGATCGAAACGGTCCTCCTTCAGCTCCTCTTCCTCAATGACCGGACGCGGCGGCGGCGAAACTTCTGCGGCCGTGATATTGGCGTCAGCCGGAGTGGCTTTCTCCGCTTCGAGTTCGGCCTGCTTCTGGGCCTCGCGCTCCTCCTGTTCCTTCACGAACTCGTCATAGATCTCGTCCACGACGACCGTCTTCACGTCGAACACGCGCGACGTACCGTTGTCGGCGCTGAACTCCACCTTGATGTTCTGGTTCTTCTCGCCGAAGTCCTTCCGGTACGCGACAGCGAGCGCCGCCTCGATCGTGTCGATGACGGACTGGTAGGGTATGTTCTTCTCCTCGGTGATCTGCTGGATCGCTGCTTTGAGCGGTGATTGTGCCATATGGGTACAGTAAAATAACCCGAGGATTATCCTCGGTACCTATAGCTTAGCAGAAGGCCAAGGATTGTCAAATAACTACCTAGGCATGGCGTGATAGAACTGTTTTTCAGTGATGGCGAGGTGACGATACGCCCGGTATAGGTTGTTAACGAGCCACGCAAGATATTCCTCAGAGACCGCTTTCTTTGCGCGCATCTCGTAGTCGATAAACACATGGCTTACGAACTTAAACCGCAGCACGCGGTACAGTTCCTGATACTCCAGCGACGTCAATCGTCGCTTGCGCCGATACCCGCGGTACACCGCAGCCGCTTGTGCAAGATCGAATGTATGACCGGAGAGCCCAAACCACACCATGCTCGTCGCGAGATCCAGCATGAGCGGTCCCAGGTATGAATTATCAAAATCAATAACGCCGCTGAGCCGTCCGCTCTCGAATAACACGTTTTCCGGTTTAACGTCGACGTGGATAGGGCCGTTCGGCAATCGCGGATTCAATCTCCACTTCCGTAATTCTTCCGCCATGTACGGTAGATGCTCAAGAAACGGCACACGGCGCGTTTGAGCCAATCGGACGATGCGCTCGATGCGACGATCTGAAATATCATAGTACTTCTTTCTCGTTCCGCTCCACCAAAATACACGCGTCCGCCGATGAAACCTTCCGAGGAACTCACCGACGTCCTCTAGTTGGCGCGTGGTGAACTTTGTGCGTTGGTTGCCGGGAATATAATCGTATACTACCGCATAGTGTCCATCGATTCTCGTCCACCAACGTGATCCGAACCGATGCAAACGCGGAGCTGGCAATCCTCGAATATCGTTCAAGAGCGCCAATTCAAAACCGAACTCACGAGGCGTCTTTTCCCGATACACACGCAGGCAGTACTCGCCGCGGCCGGTGATTACATGGAACGTGATATTCCTTTCACCTTTCGTAAATTGTATCACGCGCCGGACCAAGCCCAAATGCGCAGCGGCCATGACCTGTTGGACGTCCATGCGGTTCATATGTTTCGAGTATACCGAATGTTCCAGCCTTCGCGCCAGTCCGTCCATTCGCACACCGCAAGATCGATCCGATACGACCCGCACACCACATGACGCTGTACATACTGCGCGACAGCCGCCTCCATTCGCTCCATCTTCCTATCGCTGATGGACTCCTCCGGCGCTCCGAACGACCGCGACGTTCTCGTCTTCACCTCGATGAACACGAGAACGTCACCGTCCTTCATGATGAGGTCGATCTCGCCGTACCGCGTCCGGAAGTTGCGCTCCACGAACGTGAAACCGCGGCGTTCGAGCCAACGCCGCACCGCCTCCTCGCCGCGCCACCCGAGCTCCATTGCCCGGGTACGCATCGTCTACCCCGCCTTCACGACCACGAGTCCGTAATGGTACGGGCCGGCCTCGAACTGATCGAACGGCGCGAGACCGACCTGCGTGCAGAGGTCGAGGATGCGGGCCGCCGGTACGATCTGATCGCGCTTCGGTCCGAACGCCTCGCCGCCCTTCGCCCACTCGATGATGAGCATCCGGGCGCCGGGCTTCAGCATCCGGTTGCTTTCTTGAAGGATCTCCTTCTGCTTCCTCGACGCGTGGAGCACGTTCACGAGTATGCCGAAATCGACCGAACCGTCCTTCACGGCGCGCGCGGCGCCGACGATCTCGAGGTCGGACCATACCGGCTTGAAGTTCATGCATCCTTCGAGGCGCGCCTTCGACAGCGCGCTCGAGAGCGCCGGCTTGAACACGTCGATCGCGTAGACCACCCCGCGATCGCCGACCGTCTTCGACGCCTGGATGCCGAAGTACGCAGCTCCGCCCACGCCGAAATCTCCGACCTTCATGCCGGATGCGAGCCCGGCACGCTCGAGGAGCTTCGCCGGGTCGAGGAACGACCTTCCTGACGGGACGCGTTCGTTCATGGACGTTGCATATGTTTCATCGGTTCGAAGCTCTTCCTATGGATCTTCGAGAGGCCGAACTGCTTCAGTTTTTTGCGATGTTCCGCGGTTCCGTAGCCCTTGTGCCTTCCGAAGCCGTACCCCGGATGCTCGCGCTCGAATCCCTTCATCAGTGTATCACGGACGACCTTCGCGACAATAGAGGCGGCTGCGATGCTCAACACCTTCGCGTCGCCCTTGATGATCGCCTTCACCGGCTGCTTCCCGAACCTGACCTTCACCGCATCGATGAGGATCGCGTCCGGCGATACGTGGAGGTTCTTCACGGCCTGCTCGATGACGCGGACATTCGCCTTCTGGATGCCGATCCGGTCGATCGTCTCGTGCGACACCATGCCGACCGCCCAGCTCACCGCGTGCTTCGTGATGCGGACGAACAGCTTCTCGCGTGCGGACGGCGAGAGCTTCTTCGAGTCCTTGATGCCTTTCACCGGGAACTTCTCCGGCAGCACGACCGCGGCCGCGACGATGGGTCCTGCCCACGCGCCCTTCCCGACCTCGTCAGAACCGGCGATGTGCCGGTGGCCGGCCTTTCGCAGCGCTGTTTCCTCCTTCGTATGCGGTAGTCCCATATGCATCCGTAGTGTACGCCGGTACCCGGAGAAAATCAAAATGTCCTGGAACAACTCCGCTGCATTATACGAGCGAGCGTAATGATTTCCAAATGAGCGCGACCGCAGGTCGCGCTCATGAAACTCTCCGTCGAGTCCGCAGCGCCGAGGATCAGGGTGACCGGCTTTGCCGGTCGGGACCCTAGCCGAGGCGCAAGGATCGACACCTTGCAGGGAAAGGGGGAGTATCGGAGGGGGAAACCGTAGGTTTCCCACCCGAATATCAAAAAAGCGGGCAATCTAGTTTATTGACCTAGACCCCGCCAGGAACTGGGATTGTGCCTTACGGCACGAAAGAACTATTTGGGAGCGGGCGCTCCCGGAACGCAAGGGTACTCCCTCGCAACTTATGCGTCACGTTCGCGCCCGACTCCTCAAAGGTCACCTATGCATTCGGATCAGCCCGGATGGAACTTGCGGCCGATCCACTTGATCGTGCGCTCTGCCGTCCGGGGGTTGAGCAACCCGCGCTGCTGGACGATGAGGTCCACCCCGACGAAAACCGACGTCGGAGGCGGGATTTGGAACGGCGTGAGGAGCATGGTGTCCGTGTTCCTTCTTGGATAGCGGACGCTGCTTGCGCCGCGATGGGACCCACCACAGGAGCCAGTCTCCCGGTCGAACCAGCCAGGATTCTGACGAGGGTGAGCCCCACGCGGCATTTCTCTTCCTTGGTGTGTTCCAACTACCTTGTGTTCCTGTGCTGCCCGCGACAGCGTGCTCCCGAGGTGATGACTCGTACCCTCCGCCGGTTCGGGCTTTCCGTACCGGCGATCCGACCGATGTGGTGCCGACTGCGCGTCAGCAAAGCCGTCCAAGCAACATCACGGACGAATCCATGCCGACGGATTCTCGACTGCAACTGCGCTCGGGAGCGCGCATGCCGCGGAATCGATGAAGGAAGCACGTACCTTTTGTGCAGCCGCGCTGCGCATTCGTGACGGACGAATGGTCAATCCATCGATTGGGGACGCGCGCGACTGCACGGACTTCTGCACCTCCTGTGTGCGAAAAGAGTGCGGCATCAAGGGGCCGCGGCCTTCGGGTTGGGGGGTGCGGACAGACATCATCCGCGTGGACGGCCCAGGTAACTCCCCGACACGCCGTTCGGACGTCCGTTGTTCAGGTCATGCGACCTTGTCCCGTACCTTGGTGGTCGACGGGCAGGACGTGCGATGCGGACGATCTTGGGTCAACCCAGGCAACACCTACGTGCCGATCTTGAACGACCAGGACATATCCTGGCCTCCTTTCGTATCCCTCGAGAGGACTACACGCGGTGTTGTCATGCTCCCTTCCTGGGAGCAAAATCGGGCGTAACTAACCTGGTTGTCAGCGAAACAATCTGGACGGGAATTACAAGCGATGCTGGCTGCATATGAAAACATACTCCTGTGGGAACAGGTGTCAATGCTAATATTAACTAAAAAATAGTATTG
>CAYGGS010000011.1:0-15830 GCA_964349545.1 uncultured Gammaproteobacteria bacterium | reverse complement strand
AGCATGAAGCCGTTGATCTCCCAGACGCACTGCGTGACGGTGGTCGTCGCCGGGCTGTAGGTACCGGAGTTCGAGATAGTGTGGGGATCGCTCGCATACTCGACGATGTCGCCCACATTGTCGGTGAACACATAGCCGAGCTTATCGGCCGTGCCCGTGTTCTGGACGTTCAGCGAGTACTGCAGGACGTCGCCGATGTGCGGCGGGTTCGCGACCGTGATCGCGCCCGGACGCGTGATGTTCTGGACCGTCTTCGTGAGCGTCAGGATCGGGATCTCCTGCTTGTTCTTGTAGGTGCAGGTGACGTTCTCGCCTTCTTTGAGGTTGATGGTGACGGTCGAACCGTTCACGCTCTGTGAACCGCCGTTCGACGTGGTGACCGTGCAGACCGGCGTGTTGAAGCTGAGCGTCCAGTCGGTGATCGGCGTCTCCGTGACCGTGTAGGTCGTGAAGTTCGTCAGGGCGCCGAAGGTCTTCGTGTTGGCACTGGTGCCGTCATCGACGAGCGAGAAGCTCGACGGCGACAAGCCGCCGGTCGTGGTGTACGCGAAGCTCTGCGGGCCGTTCGGCGTCGCATCCTTGATGATGGTGATCGAGCCGGGGTAGATGACCGCCTCGGTCGAGAGCGAGCGGTCCTGGTTGCCGCCCTTCGAATCGAGGTCGATCAGCCGCATATGGTACGGTGAGCCAGGAATGGCGATCGCGGAATTGTCAGCGCCCCAGTCCTTCCTGGTCGAGATATGGCCGCCCCATGCGAGCACGGGATTCGCGGCCGATGCCGTGAAGGTGATCGTGATGCGCGCGGACTTGTCACCTGAATATCCTGTTCCGGCCGCGTACGAGTGCGCGCTTACCGCGGTGATGGTGCCGCCGTAGAGCGTGAAGTTTCCTGCGATGGGAGTCACTCCCGCGCCGGTCACCTGCGGGTCGGCAGGAATCGCGAAGGTCGTCGAAGCGCTGCAGCCGGTCACGCCGGAGCAGGGATCGGCGGTCGTTTCGGTCCGGTTGAAGGTCGTCAGGTAGTCGATCGCGTGCTTGCCGCTCTTCGTGGTGTCCCATTCGATGGTGACCGTGTGCGACGCGAGCGTCAGGCCGTCGAAGCGCATGCGGTAGGGGACAGAGTCACCTTCGAGGTAGTGGGCCTGGTTCTGGTTCAGGTTGCCGTTCTGCCACGCGCTGCCGGCGCAGGGGACCGCAGGGTCTCCGACGCCGCCGTTCGCGCACTGGTCGAGGTCGGCCGAACCGACAGCACCAGCCACCACTGCATCAATGGCGGGTACTTCTGGCGCGGTCTGCGCGCTCGCGGCCATCGGCCGGATCAGTGCACCGACCATGCTCACGTTAAGGATAGTAACGATGCCGACGAAGACGCTGAGCGTCTTGAAGGCCTTTTCTTTGAAGCTTTTCTTCTGGATGAAGTTGATCGTGGTCATATGGTTCCTTTGATAATCTCCTCTAATGTAATGGGATATGAATGAAAAAAAGTCAGCAACTACCCGCCATGCGGTCATGGTGCATAGATGCCGGCTTTCGTGACGGATCGTACGTGCATAGTGGTGTTGTTCCTTGTGTTATCGGATAGCATGGTGGGAAACGTTCGAGGTTAGCAGGGGTCGTGTGATTTTGTCAAGGGTATTTTTCTCAGAGGGGGTGGCCTTAGTGTGCCACCCCCTCCCAGGAGTATTCCGTTATTTCGCCACTCTCAGGCGTTTTTGCCTGGTAAGGCCGTAGACCCCGAAAGCGATGAACGCTGCGCCCATGAGCGCGATGAGGTAGTCGAGCATGCCGGCACCGGTGGTGGAGAGGCCGAGGACGCTCGGTACCTTGACCGTGGCGGTCGCCTTCACCATGGTGACGCCGTCAGCCGCCGCCGAGGCCACGTTGACGATGCTGCCCGTAGCGCCGTTCTCCACCTTTGCTTCGACGGTGAAGAGCTTCGTTTCCATCGGTGAGAGCGTGCCGACCTCCCAAGTGTTGGTCTTTCCGGCCGCGCCGACGAATGATAGACCAGTAGGAATCGTATCGGTCACGACGACGTTCGTCGCGTCACCGTCGCCGTTGTTCGTCACGGTGATCTTGTAGGTGACCGTCGAGCCCGGTTTCGCGGACGTGACGTTCGCGGTCTTCGTGATGGAGAGCTTCGGCTGCGTCGATGCGCCGAGGACCTGCGGGACGGGCGGAACGACGGAGGTCGCTACTGCCGACGCGAACTTCGGGTCGGTCTGCGCCGAGTCGATCGCAGCGTTGTTCGTGATGGTGATGCCGTTCGCCATCGTCGCGAACGTGGTGGCGACGACCGTCACGCTTCCCGACTCGCCGGGATTCTTCGTCCCGAGGTTCCAGGTGATCGTCCGGGTCGCGACGTCGTAGGTCCCACCGTTGCTGGCCGAGACGAAGTTGAGCGTCTCGGGGAGCGCGTCGGTCATGATGACGTTCGTCGCCTTCGAGTTGCCGCCGACGCTCCAGGTGATCGTGTAGTTTACGGTTTGGTTCACGCCGAGCGTCGTATCGTCGACCACCTTCGCGAGCGAGAGCGTCGGCGTGCCGGTCGTGGTCGTCGTCTTGGTGTCCGAGATCGGCGTGACGAGGTCCGCGGCGAGCGTCGCCGTGTTCGTGATGACCGTACCGGGGTCGAGCGGGGACGCGGACTTCACGACGAGCGTGACCGTGCCGGACTCGCCGGGATTCTTCGTCCCGAGGTTCCAGGTCACGATGCCCGCCGACTCGGTCCCGCCGTTGTCGGCCGAGACGAACGTCGTGTTCGTCGGCAGGGGATCGGTCAGGACCACGTTGGTCGCGACGCCGCCGTTCGTGACCGCCCACGCCATCGTGTAGGTGATGTTGTCACCGGCTGCGATTGTTTCGGTCGCGGACTTCACGAGGGTCATCGTCGGGATGATGCGCTGGTTCGTGAACGTGCAGGTCCAGCTCGAGCCTGGCTGAGCGAAGAAGGAATCATCGGGGATATCGGCGACCTGTAGCCGTGCCACGTCCCGATCTTGCGCCTGATCGAGCGCGCACGAGACGCCGGTCATAGTGTAGCCGAGCTTCTGGTCCTCGGTGACCGTGGTGAGCACGTTCGGCGTGATGGTCTGCGTCGAGCCGGTCGCGTAGTTCTGGTTTCCGCCGTTCACGTCCCAGGTCCAGTCGGTCGCGCCGAGCACGTCGATGCCGACGTCGTCGAGATCGCCGTCGCCGTTCATGTCGACGTTCTTCACGACCGTGACCGAGGCCTGCTGCTGGTTGCCGAAGTTGCACATCGGTCCTGCGACGGCATTCTCGATTGACGTCAGACGGAGCTCAGCGATGACGTTGGGATTAAAACACGTATCTCCCGTGTCACCTTGGGGGAGCGTGATGGTGTGGCAGTTGTCATTCGAGTTTTTAGGGGAAGTCTGTTGCCAGCCGGTCTGCTGCTGTTCGCAGACTTTGTACGTACCGGCGACGAGTCCGTCGAACCAGTACCATCCATAATGTGTCGGGCTTGTGTCGACCTGCGTGGAGCGTTCGCCGGGATCAAGTGTGCCATTGTCGATCGCATCGATGTAGAAAGTCCATCCGACCATTGGTCCGGTGTTCTCGTTCCAGTATCCATCGCCGTCCAAATCGTTCCATTTTTGGCCATGGATGCCGTAGGTATTCACCGCATTGCAGAGCGTAATGTCGACGACGTCGTTGTCCTCGAGGGTCATCTCGATCGGAAGCTGATTACCGTCGCCTCCCTTAGGAAGGGTCTCACAGGTATAGCCGCTGCCGTTCTTGTACCAGCCCTCGAAGTGGAAACCTTCTGATGGGAAAGATTCTCTTACCGTGTGGTCGCCAATGCTGACCTCTTTGGTCTCTCCCCAGGCGAGGCCGGTCATCGGGCCGTTGTCGATGCTCCAGGACCACCCTGGAGGATTGGATGTCTCGAACGTGCCGTCGCCATCGGCATCGAGCATCTTGCTCACCTTGATCGTTGCGGACGGAACGCGTGAGAGCACGTTGAACGCGACGCAGTTGTAGGTCTTGCCGTATGCTACGCTGTCGATGCGGTCGTAGTTGTCGTAGTTCAGGACGTCCTGGTGGCAGTAGAGTTCCGCGCTATTGCTGTCCTGCAGAGATCCGGGTGGGCTAGCGAACGGAATGTATCCGGCCTGGAGGTTCTCACGGACCCAGAGGTAGCTGAAGTCCTTGAGATTGGAGATCGATACCGTCGCTGGCGTGACGCCGTTTGAGCTGGTGTCGAAGTTTTTCCATTTGCTATCGCCGCTGCCGGTTGTCGTTGCCGGGCCGAGATGGTCGCCGTTGTCTTTCACCACGTTCGAATAGCCCCACTGGAAATCCCAACCTTGAGCAAGCGAGCACTGCGGATTCGCGGCAACGAAGCCAGCTGCGGTTGATGCGGTAATGTTTGATCCGCCGGGACTCGTACCCCAGTTTGGGAGGTCGCTTTCATTTGGGCAGATAATTTTCCAGGCGTTGATGGTTACTGGATCACGCGGTGTAGCACAGTTCGGACCATCAGCTTGGTAGGAAACCAGATCGCGTCCCTGCTTGATCCATCCGGTCACTGAGCCATTGGAAAGGTAGGATTGTTTAAAGACGACGGTGATAAGCGCTGGTAAGTCATTGTCATCATTAAGGTTGTTGATTTTTATCGCCTCCGCACCACCCGGTGGATTAATCGGCGCCCACTCCCAATCGTCAGTTTCAGCTGGCGGGTTTTTAGTCACCGTAACAGACTTAATATCTTTTTCATCCCAACATCCCTGGAGTGAAAAGTGACTGATCTCGGTGCCCGGACCGGGTTTTTCGCCACCGAGTGTCCAAGTAAACGTGTCGGTCTGTGTCGGGGGAGTCGGCGAGGTCAGTATCAAACTGTAACCGCGGGATTCGATTTTAACATTGTCGACGAATCCGGTGTCACTGTCATGGTTTCCATGAACAGTAAAACGAAGACGGAAGTTGGTTACATCGCTGGCGCTATCTGGCAAATAGAAGGTTTTTGTACTCCAGCCACTGTTAGACGTTCGGTTTTCAAGCGTTGTCCACGATCCGGCCCCGACGCGCCACTCAGTTTTAAACCAATCACCAGACTCAAAACTGTCGATTTTGCGATCGTACGACACGACGATGTTTGAGAATCCAGTGGTATTGACCGTTGTCCACATGGCCTCATCGCCATCTCCAGCATTCAGTTCAGCGACTTGTCCGTGAACGCCGCCTACGTCTCTGACGTGAACGCCGTTTTGCTGTGACCACGGCGATCCAATAATAGCGTCCTTGGTGTACGAGTTGAAATTGTCAGAGAAGATTGTGGTCGTGGCTACAGCTGCGGAGGGAGCTACGAGAAAGGTCCCAACCAGGCTCACGTTCAGTATCGTAACGACCCCAACGACTGCGTTGAGGGTTTTCCACACGCGGAGTCGGAACGACTTCCGCCGCATGACCTTCTTGATCGTATTCATAGGATTCCTCCCAATTGATCGATTTTGCATATTATTGAAGCGTAAACATATAAAAAAGCCAGCAAAACCCAATAAGTTTTTGAATATACACGAGCCCTCCAGCTCACGTGGATTCTTTACGAAGTTTTGTTGGCTTTCTCTCCCTCCCAGGTGTTGTGCGAACGAACAGGTTGGCTTGCGCCAGTAATGAGCGATAAATGAGCGATGGAAAACGAGTGTGATTCCGTGAGAACAATGAGCGATACTGCCCACACACCTTATAAGAATGGTTATATTTTGTCAACTACGATCCTGGTGATAGAAGGGTAGATACTAATTGAGCCGTTTTTATCATAAAAACATTACAAAAAAGTGATCATTACGATGAACTATCTTGATATTTGTGTATTTATCCACAGGTTTTTGAAACATCAATATAGATATTGCCCAACCTTCGCCTATATCTACGATGATTTCTGTGCATTTCTTTCAGACCACGGTCAGTTTCAATGAATGTATACTCAAGTGGTGAAACTACTCACCGACTCACTTGTGCATAAGGGGATCCTCAAGACCCCGCGTATTATCAAGGCCTTTCAGGCGGTCGACCGGAGGAAGTTCGTGAAGCCGGAGTACGACGAAGAGGCCATGGCCGACGAGCCGCTACCGATCGGGTTCGGGCAGACGATCTCGCAGCCCTTGACCGTCGCGTTCATGCTCGAACTGCTCCAGCCGGAGGAGGGAAGCCGTATCCTCGACGTCGGGTCGGGGTCGGCCTGGTCGACGGCGCTCCTCGCGGAGATCGTCGGGAAAAAGGGGAAGGTGTACGCCATGGAGCTCATTCCGCAGCTGAAGGCCTTCGGTCAGGACAATCTCAAGCGCGCCGGCTACGCCTCGGTCGAGCTGTTCGTCGGCGACGGAAGCAGGGGGCTGTCGGAGTTCGCGCCGTACGACCGCATTCAGGTCGCTGCCGCCGCGCGCGAGGTGCCGCACGCGCTCCTCGACCAGCTCAAGGTCGGCGGTCGTCTCGTGATCCCGATCGGGAAGTACACGCAGGAGATGGTGCTCATCGAGAAGCTGAAGGGCGGCGAGTACCGCGAGCAGCGCTTCCCGGGTTTCCTGTTCGTCCCGCTCGTGGTCGATTAAAGAAACGCGCGACTCGTGCTACACTACCTGTCATGAATTCCGTTAATCCCACATATGAATTTCTAATCCCGTTAGACGGCTTTTTGGTTCAGCCCGACAGTGGGATAGGTGTGGATGTTCATTTTTTTAACCGTCTAACGGGACTAACGGGATGAAAATAGTCATCCGCTGCGGCGGAGCCGGAACCCGGCTCTGGCCGATGAGCAGGAGAAAATCACCGAAACATTTCCAGGCGATCTTGGGCGATACAACGTTGTTCGAGTCGAAGCTCGACGAGGTGCGTCCGTTGATAAAATCCTGGAACGACGTGTACATATCGACGGTACGTGAATACGTCCCGATGGTGCGCCGGTTCGCCCCGCGGATCAGACGCGATCACATCATCGCAGAACCCGTTCGACGGAACACTGGTCCGGGTATCGCGCTCGAGACGACCGTCATCGCCGCTCAGCAACCACGCGGAACGGATCCGATCATCGCCACGCTGACGGTCGATGATGTCATGCACAACTCGAGACTGTTCTGTCAGTTGCTTCGCAGAGCGGACGCACTGATCCGTCACCGCGAACCGTCGAGCGTCATTACCATCGGGTGCCCGCCGGACGGCGCGGATACCGGGTTGAGCTATCTGGTGCTCGGCCCGCGCGTCGCCGAAGGGAACGGCCATGCGTTCCACGAGGTCGCTCAGTGGGTAGAGAAACCATCGTCAAGAAAACTTTCGCATCTGTTGCAGCGGACGTCCGTCGCGGCGCATACCGGACTGTACGTCTGGCGCGCGTCGACCGTCCTTGGGATCGTCGAAGCGCATGAACCGGAGATGTTCGCTGGTTTGCAGCGCATTCGGTCCGCCGTCGGTACGCCGCGTCTGGCCAGGACGCTTGAAAGGGAATTCCCGAAGTTCAGATCGGCCTCGGTTGAAGAGGTCGTTGCAAAACGCGCCTCGCGCATCATCGCTGCTGTCGCGGATCTGAAATGGCATGATACCGGAAAGTGGTTCTTGATCCAGGAGCTCCGCAGGACGCATCCGAACGCGAACGTCATCAAGGGCTCGGTGTACGAGGTCGATACGGAGGATTCGCTCATCTACGCTCCGCGGAAGAAGTTCATCGCGACGATCGGTGTGAAATCGATGATCATCGTCGATACCGGCGACGCGCTGTTGGTGTGTCCGAAGGAACGTTCCGCGGACGTGAAGAAGATCGTCGAGCATCTCGAGCGTGCGCGGATCAGAAGGCTGCTCTAACCATGCGACGGCACCGTACCTCACCGATCGTCAGCACCACGCTCTTCGTCGTTCCCTCGCTGCTCATCATCGGAGCGGTGTGGTGGTTCTTCACGGAACTGCGGCCGGCGGATCCCGGCAATAAGGAGCCGGTGTTCATCACCATCGCACCGAAGACCGGGTTCCGGGATATCGCACGGCAGCTCGACGAGGCGAAGCTCGTGCGGAACCGGTACCTGTTCGAGCTCGTCGTGCTGTTGGCCGGTCTGGGAAAGGACCTCAAGGCGGGTACGTATGAGCTGTCGCCCTCGATGAGCTCGACGGCGATCGCGAAGGCGCTGTCGAAACAGGCGTCGGCCGCCGAGGTGACGCTGACCATCCCGGAGGGGTGGACGAACACGCAGATCGGCACGTACCTCACGTCGCGCGGCATCGGGACCGCGGAGGATTTCATGGCAGCGGCGAATGCGACCGATTCGCGGACCATCCTTCCCGACGATCGGTTCGATTTCCTTGCCGAGAAGCCGTCGACGGCGTCGCTGCAGGGATTCCTGTTCCCCGACACCTATCGGGTCTTTCCGAACGCGACCTCGACCGACGTGATACGGAAGATGCTGACGAACTTCGGGGTCAAGGTGTCCGCGGACATGCGCGCGCGCATCCATGAGAGCGGAAGGACGCTCTACGACGTGCTCACGCTCGCGTCGATCATCGAGCGCGAGGTACGGATCGACAGCGACCGGCGCATGGTCGCTGACATCTTTTGGCGGCGCATCGGCATCGGCATGCCGCTGCAGTCCGACGCGACCGTCAACTATGTGACCGGCAAGAGCGTGCTGCGGTCGACGATTTCGGATATTGAGACCGATTCGCGGTACAACACCTACAAGTACCCGGGCCTGCCGCCGGGTCCGATCGGGAATCCCGGACTGTCCAGCATCAACGCGGCGATCGATCCGACGCCGAACGACTACCTGTATTTTCTGACCGATGCGTCGGGGAACGCACACTACGGGAAGACCTACGATGAGCATCTTGCCAATATCGATCGGTACCTCGAATGACGAAGGAACCGCTCATCTTCTCGATCGGCGGATCGGTGATCGCGCCTGACGGACCTGACGAACGGTTCATCGGGCGTTTTCGAACGTTCGTACGCAGGCTCGCGCGGACGCGGCGTATCGTGCTGGAGTGCGGCGGGGGATCGACCTCGCGCCGGTACATCGCCGCCGCGCGGAAATTGGGCGTGCGTTCGACCGACGCGCTCCACGAGGTCGGCATCAGAGCGACCGTCCTGAACGCAGAACTGATGCGCGCCGTGCTGGGAGCGAAGGAACCGGTCGTCACGCGTTTCAGCGGCGTACGCCGGTCGCGCGCGCGGCTCATCATCGCCGCGGGAGATAGGCCGGGACATACGACCGATTACGGGGCGGTCGCGCTCGCCCGCGAGCTCGGATCCCGTACCATCATCAATGTCACGAACGTCCGCGGCGTGTACACTGCCGATCCGAAGAAGGTCCGTACGGCGAAGCTGCTCACCTCGCTCTCATGGACGCAGTATCGCCGGATGTTCCCGAAGAAGAGCGCGCCGGGCATCCACGCACCGTTCGACCCCGTGGCAAGCGCTTTGGCGCAGCGTATCGGGTGCAGCGTCGTCATCGTATCGTCCAATCTTCCGAACATCGGAAAGGCTGTAGCCGGGAAGCCGTTCATAGGCACGGTCATCGGTCCGGCTTGACGGTTTTCAGCAGGTGCGATATAGTCAGTAGGTTCCGTTTGAACCCCATGACCGTCGGCCACCCGTAGGGTGACAATGCCAGAAAGGGCACCGGCGCAGGCAAGCGGCTTGAGAGTCAAGGGTTCTTCGCAACCCTTGTTTTATAATCCACAACACTATGGCAAAATCGCGAGTAAAGAAGGAACAGGAGATCGAGAACCTCGTCACGCGGCTCAACCGCATGAAGGTCGCCGTCGTCACCAGTACGTCTGGGTTGAACGTGAAGGGGACCAACGAGCTGCGGACCGCATTGCGGGCTTCCGGCATCGAGTATGTGGTCGCGAAGAAGACGCTCGTTCGCAGGGCGCTCGAGCAGGCGAAACTGGCCGATACCGTCGACCTCAAGCCGCTCGCCGAGAGCTTCGCGCTCTCGTTCGGGTACGATGACGAGGTGACGCCGGCAAAGGTGCTCGCGACGTTCGCGAAGACCCATGACTCCGTTAAGTTCCTCGGTGGTGTCATGGAGCGGTCGTTCGTGTCCGCCGAGCAGATGAAGGCGCTGTCCGCACTGCCGTCGACCGATGAACTCCGCGCCCGTCTGGTAGGTTCCATCGCCGCGCCGCTGTCGGGATTCGTGCGGGTGCTGAACGGCAACCTCACGGGACTGGTGCGCATTCTCGATGGCTACCAGAGCAAACGAACCGAAGCATCGGCGTAACCCTCATTCATTCATTACCAACGTAAGTTAAGGAGAAACCTATGTCAGACGAACAGAAGAGCATCGAGGTTCCGGAGAAGTTCAAGGGGCTCGTCAGTGAGATCGAGAAGCTCTCGGTCCTGGACCTCGCGGAACTCGTAAAGGTCCTTGAGTCGAAGTTCGGCGTATCGGCCGCAGCGCCCGCAGCCGTCATGGCCGCAGCGCCCGCCGATGCAGCCGCAGCCGCCGACGAGAAATCGTCGTTCAACGTCGAGATCACCTCGTCAGGCGCGAACAAGATCTCGGTCATCAAGGTCGTTCGCGAGGTGACGGCAAAGGGCTTGAAGGAAGCGAAGGACCTCGTCGATGCGGCACCGAAGGTCGTAAAGGAAGGCGCGACCAAGGAAGAGGCCGAGGAGCTCAAGAAGAAGCTCGAGGCCGCCGGTGCGACCGTGACGCTGAAGTAACCTCTGTTGATAAAAAAGGGCGGCCTCCTCGGCCGTCCTTTTGTGTATGATGTTCAGGGGGTCAGCGGGAATTTTTGTAGGTCGTTTCGCGTGAGCACGTACACCGTCTTGTTCTTCTCGTCGACCGAGAACGAGACGGCAGTACCGATCGCTTCAGACACATACTGCGCAAGGAGCTTCCGCGTCGATTTTACGATCACGACGATGCGCTTGTTCGACGGCTCGAACACGTAGAGCTTCGTCGAGCCGCTCGCGGTCCAGAGCTGCTGCGGCGATGCGAGCGGAGGATCGATCGCATCGAACGTGACGTCATCCTTCACGCCCGAGGTGAACCGTTCGAGCGTGCCGTTCGAGAGCGACACGTAGATGCTGCCGTCAACGGCAAGTCCCGTGGCATCCTTCAGTTCCGCATACGGCTGTTTGAGCCATGAGATAGGGTTGCCGTACGTCGCACCCGCGCCGTTCGACCGGAGCAGTGCCGCGTTCTTCGTGTCGAGCATGTAGAGGCGCGACTGGAACAGCGCTGCGGCGATGATGTTCCGATCGGCATTGGCGAATTGCAGGTTGAGGTCGCTTGCCTTCTTGGTGGCGGTCGAGAAGAGCTGGATCGTGTTGTCGGTCGTTCCGAGCACGGCGACCGTCGAATCGAGCGGAACCGCGAAGCGCAGCGCTTTCGCGCCGTCGGTCACGGCAGTTACTGTCCCATCCGCAGTGCTCGCCGTGAGCAGGACGTTCGGTGTGGTGGTCGTTACGATGGCGGTCGATCCGACGAGGGCGACCGCGGTGGGAACCGAGGACGACAGCTTCGGCGCGAGATCAGCGACCGTCGTCATGGTCGGGTTCTGGATGCGGCGCGTGAGGAGCTTTGCCGCGTCGATCGTCGCGAGCAGGTCGGCGCGTGTCTGTTTGTCCTTCTTCGACCTATTTGGCAGCGAGTTCAACAGCGTCTCGGAGTCGGCGATGAGCCGCTTCGCGCCGTCGTAGTCGTTGTAGGTGAGCGCGGCCTCCGCTTTGCTCACGTTGTCCTTGATCGTCGTGATGCTCGTGGCGATGCTCGTCGACGTCGCACGGTCGTCGCGCCTGTTTCCGAGGGAGATGACGCTCTCGCTCAGGATGAACAGGGCGACCAGGGCGCCGATCAAGAAGATCTGCTGGAGCGGCGTGAGGGAGCGGATCCAACTGACGAACCGGTTCGCGTGTCCGGTCGTGCGATCGGGGAGCTGCCGCATCTCCGACACCACTTTTTTCCGGTAGCCGAACAGGCGCATGATTCGTCGTGGCAGGGAGATGATCTGGATCAGCAGCGTCACTCCGATCCCGCTGAGCATGCGCATCACCTTTCCTCGGCGGCGGATCGTCGGCGCCGCCGATGCGCGTTGTTGATACCGGGAAGGCATACGACGGCGCGGAGGCTGTTGCAGGACCGATGATCGGACGAACGATCCGATCCTCGACGCGGCGCCCGAGAAGAACGACCTGATGTTCGGCATCACCGACGGCGACAGCAATTGTTCCGTCGCGCGTTCCTTTATGTTGAGCTCGTTCATCGAGCGTTCGGGAGCGGAGTATTGGCGGATCGGCGCTGCGGACGTTTGCATGCCTTCTGCAACGGCCGCTTCCTGGTGCTGGGGAAGGAACGCGAAGAACAGTGCGGCGAACGCGGTCGTCGTCGTATGCGCGAGGAGGCTCTGTTCGATCTTCGCGACCGTCGCCGAGGGAAGGTCCTCGATGATGAGGCGCTTGAGCTTTTCCTGGGAGAAGAAATCGAGGAGCGATGCGGTGCAGAGCAGGACGCGGTCGTTCGGTTTGAGATGGCCGCTCACGACGGTCGAGAACAGTTTGAGCGGGTTGCGCTTTTCGCTCGCTACACCGGCCTTCGCGGCGACATCGGTTATGCGGTTCCCGCTGAACAGGAACGTCTGGACGTTGCCGATCTGGACGAACGACAGGTAGTCGTTCTTCACGACGGCGACGATCGCGTTGAACCGGTCGACCCAATCGGTGACGCCTTCGGTGATGAACCGGTGGAGCCGTTCGTTGCCGCGCTTCAGCGCCGCCTCGAACGCCTGTTCCGTCGTGAGATCCGAGGCCTGGTAGTAGGTCGTGCGGAGGTCCTCCTGCAGCGCGTTGATGATGTCGTGGTTGATGCGGTCCGTCGAGTCGATCTCGACGATCAGGTACAGCTTCCCGAGCATCTGTTCCTCGACCGGTGTCGGCCGTGAAATGCCGACATGCACCGTGCTCCGGCCCAGCGACGGGTCGGAGAGGATGAGCGAATCGGCCTCGACTCTCAATACGGACATAGCTTCCATTGAACGGTTGTTTCCAGTATACTCGAGGTACCATCGTCAACGCAACGAAGACCCCCATGCTTGAACAACTATTGAGTTCACGGACCCGCGTCAAGCTCCTGAAGCTGTTCTTCTTGAATCCCGGGCTGACTTTCTTCGTCCGGGAGATGGTGCGGAAGACCGGCGAGCACCTGAACTCCGTCCGACGCGAGCTGAAGAACTTCCTTGCCCTTGAGCTCGTGACCGAGGAGCTCATCGGCAAGAAGCGTTTTTTCAAGGTGAACATCGATCACGGACTGTACCCCGAGATCAAGGCGTTGCTGTTCAAGGCGCAGATCTTGAAACAGAAACAGACGCTCCGCGACCTGCAGCGCATCGGGCGCATCAAATACCTCGCGCTGACCGGCTACTTCACCGGTATGGACCATACGATGACCGACGTGCTCATCGTCGGAAGCGTGAACCGTGCGAAGCTCAAACGGATCCTTCGGCGTTTCCAGACCGAGTTCGACCATGAGCTGTCGTACACGGTCATGACGCCGGCCGAGTTCCGGTACCGGAACGACCTGACGGACCGCTTCCTCTATACCATCCTCGAAAGCCCGAAGATCGTCATCGTCGATAAGCTCCACCCGCGGTCGAAGGAGTCGGCCCCTACGGTACTGTAGCGACTGAACGGCTGACCAGAGTTTCGTCCGTCAGTTTTGTTGTGGAACCATGCCTGACAAGCCCTGATACGGCATCGGTTTGAACAATGAGAACAGCGATTGCCGTCCGCGAACGGCAGTTCGTCGCGTGAACGACGGTATGAGCTGCCGGGGGTCCGAGCCGCCGCTGTATTCATGGAGCACGATGCCCGAGGCGCCGAACAGCTTCACGGCCGCGTACTGCGGGAGCTTCCTGAACTGGCCGATCGTACGGATCCCGCGGTTGCGGAGGTACGTCGCGGTGCGCCTGCCGATGCCGGGCAGCAGGTCGATGACGATAGGGTTCAGGAACATTCCTTCATCGCCGCGGTTCACGATGGTGATGCCTCCGGGAAGCGACGAGCGGGCGGCGATCAAGCTGACCGTCTTGCTTGAACCGGCGCCGATGCGCACGGACGCGCCGAGCAGGATGTGGATTGCGGAGCGTATCACCACCAGTTTCTTCCGAAGTCGATCCGGCTGCGGATTAACACCTGCGTCGATGTAGACGACCGACGGCGGACGAAGCTCGACCGTGCCGAGCCGTTCGAGGTAGGGGAGCAGTGCCGTGAAGTTCGCCGTACGGTGCGCCTGGATCGCGATGATGGTATGGGGAACGGATGACATGTGATAGGTGACACCTGACGTTCGACACCTGACACCTGACGGAAGAAGAGATACAGTCAGGAGTCAGTAGTTATGCGTCAGGTGTTTTCTTACTGGCCGAAGAAAAACCGAAAGTTTGAAGTATAATGAATAATGAAGCAACAAGGATTGTCCATGTGATGGAGCCTAGGCCGGCTGGAACGATCGGAGCACGCCGAGGACCTTGCCCTGGATAGTGACGTTCGGCACGTCGATCGGCTGGTACGCTTTGTTCGCCGGTTGCAGGCGGACGAAGTTCTTCTTCCGGAACAGCTTCTTCAGCGTCGCAGTCCCATCCTCGAGCATGGCCACGACCATGTCGCCGTCGCGGGCATAGTCGGTCTTTTCGACGACCACGTAGTCGCCGTCCGCGATGAGCGATTCGATCATTGAATCGCCGCGTACCTTAAGCACGTAGGCATTCTTCTTCTGTGAGATCTCCTCGGGTACCGAGATGGACTCGTCGGGACGCTCGATCGCCTCGATCGGTTTTCCGGCGGTGATGACGCCGACGAGCGGCAACAGCGCGCTCGGGCTCCAGCTGCGCTCGGGGTCCTCCTGCGTGCGTTCCATGATCCTGATGCCGCGATCCTCGCCGGCGATGCGCCGGATGAACCCGCGGTCCTCGAGGAAGCCGAGGTGCTCGTGTACCGTTGCGAGCGACGAGAGGTGGAACTCCTTTGCGATCTCGGTCAGCGTCGGGGCGTAATCATGCATAGCAATATAGTCCTTCAAATACTGAAGGATCTTTTGCTTCTGACGTGGGAGAATAGGGGCCATAGGTGGGTAGTTTTTAGGTTATTAGGAGGTTTTTAGGAGAGAGGAGAGTTGTGTACGCGGGGATCGCTCCGTCCGCGTCGATCCAACTCTTGCCCTTTCCTCGTGAACGTTCTATTCTTAGGGTATACCGAAGAAAAACCGAAGTCAACCCCGTACTATTCACTGCGTTCGAGTACGGGGCACCGGGCCCTTGAATATTGCTGAGATAAGGCAAAAATAAGACCATCATCGGTTAAAGAAAGAGACGCTAATCGCAGGTGCGACGCAGGGCACCGGAGCGAAGCGATTGGTGCCTTGTGGATAACTTCGGTTTTTATTCGGGTGGTAATTCGGGTGGGAAATTTCAATGGAAACGCAGAAGGTGCACGAAAACGTCAGGGTGTTCGCGGATTTCAACGGCACGCAGGTCCGGCCTATCGCGTTCGTGCGCGCCGGGAGGAAGTACGAGGTGCGGCAGGTGAATCTCGTGTACCGGAAACGGGTGGGCAAGCGGTTCGTGTGGTGTTTTGCCGTGTCGGACGAGGGGAACAGCTTCGTGTTGGTCTATGATCCGGAAAATCTCCGGTGGGTGCTGGAGGAGGTGAGTGCGGCGTAGGGGGACAAGTGACATTTGACATGTAAACGGAGCCGCCGTCTGGTCAATTGTCAAAAGTCACATGTCAAATGTTTTAATATGCAACGCATCATCCTCTATTTGTAGAAAATTCCAAGCACCAAGTATGGAAATTCCAAATAGCAAGTACCAAATTC
>CAYGGS010000010.1:8826-15863 GCA_964349545.1 uncultured Gammaproteobacteria bacterium | reverse complement strand
GTCGCTCGTCCACCGGCCGAAGATCCTCGTCGCCGACGAGCCGACCGGCAACCTTGATTCGATCAACGCGCAGGACATCATCGACCTCCTGAAGCGCATCAACAGTTTCGGTACGACCGTGGTCCTCGTCACGCACAACCGCGAGGTCGTCAACACGCTCCGCAAGCGCGTGATCACGCTCGATCACGGCTTGGTCATCGCGGACCAAAAGAGCGGCAAGTACATCCTCTGATATGTTCACCTCATCCCTCAGGGTCGTCCGGTTCGCGCTCCAGAACTTCTGGCGCGACATTTGGCTGTCGAGCGTCACGGTCATCATCTTCGTGCTCGCGATCACGCTCGTCGGCATCCTGTCCGGCGTCAAGGTGGTGACCGATCAGGCGATCGGCGTGCTCAAGTCGAAGGTCGACGTCATCGTCACCTTCAAACCGAAGACCCCCGAGCAAACGGTCCTCGACCTTAAAGCGAAGCTCGAGCTGCTCCCTGAGACCGCGTCGGTGACCTACGTCAGCGCGGACGAGAACCTGAAACTGTTCAAGAGGCTGCACGCCGACGAAAAGGCGATCACTGAAGGCGCCGACGCGCTCACGACGAACCCGTTCGGACCGTCGCTCAAGGTGCAGGCCCGGTCGCTCGAACAATACCCGAACATCTCGAAGCTGTTCGAGGACCAGGCCTATGCGCCGTTCATCGACAGCGGCGGCAACACGCTCGAATCCAACCAGGCCGCGATACGGAAGCTCTCGGACTTCACGCATACCGTGAACCGGTTCAGTCTCGCGTTGACGCTCGCCTTCTCCCTCATCGCCGTTCTCGTCGTCGTGAACACGATGCGCATCGCGATGTATTCGCACCGCGAGGAGATCGGCATCATGAAGCTCGTCGGTGCATCGAACTGGTTCGTTCGCGGGCCGTTCCTCATCGAGAGCGTGTGCATCGGCGTTCTCGCGGCACTGCTGGCCTCCGGCATTCTGATCGGCGGTATCACGGTGCTCTCGGGGTGGTTCAATACGCTGTTCCAGGGGTACGACGTCCATATGACGGCTTACTTCCTCGATAATTTCCTGTCGATCTTCTGGGTCCCGCTCGTCGGCGCGCTCGCGCTCTCGATCGTGAGCGCAGGCATCGCCGTCGGAAGGTATCTCAAGGTGTGAGTAAATATCCATGAACAGTGATTTTCAGCTGCGTAGTGCACGTGCTTCGATCGGTACGAAGGTGACGGTCCGCGGTTGGGCATACAACGTCCGCTCGTCAGGGAGCATCGTTTTTCTGCAGCTGCGCGACGGCACCGGCACCATCCAGGCGGTCGTATCGAAGGACGAGGTTTCGGACGAGGCCTGGCTCGCAGCGAAGGACGTCACCATCGAATCGAGCGTGACCGTCATCGGAGTGGTCCGCGAGGATGCACGCAGTCCCGAGGGCGTGGAGCTCGTTGCCGAGGGCGTGACGGTCGTACAACGCGCGAAAGACTATCCGATCGGAAAGAAGGAGCACGGCGTCGATTTCCTGCTGGATAACCGGCACCTGTGGCTCCGGTCGAAGCGTCAGACGTCGATTCTTCTCGTCCGCGATACCATCGTGCGTGCGATGCGCGATTGCATGCATGAGATGGGCTTCGTACTGACGGATTCGCCCATCCTGACACCGACCGCTGCCGAAGGCACCTCGTCGTTGTTCAAGACCGACTACTTCGGCGAGGACGCCTACCTCGCACAGACCGGTCAGCTGTACATCGAAGCGACGGCAGCAGCGCTGGGACGGGTGTATGATTTCGGTCCGACGTTCCGCGCGGAAAAGTCGAAGACGCGACGGCACCTCACGGAATTCTGGATGCTCGACGCAGAGGCGGCGTTCGTCGAGTTCGACGAGAACATCGATATCCAGGAACGGCTGGTGCTGTTCGTGCTGAAGCGCGTGCTCGCTGAACGTCGCGGCGAGCTCGCGGTGCTCGAGCGCGACGTCGCTTTGCTGGAGGCGATCCGCGGACCGTTCCCGCGCGTCACGTATCGCGAGGCGATCGCGAAGCTCAAGGAGCTCGGTGCAACCGTCAAGGACGGCGACGACCTCGGCGGCGACGAAGAGACGCTGCTGTCGAAATCGTCATCACAACCGCAGTTCATAACGAAATACCCGGCGGACATCAAAGCGTTCTACATGAAACCGGAACCGGAGGAACCGAACTATGTCCTCAATGACGATTGTATCGCGCCCGAGGGATACGGCGAGATCATCGGCGGTTCGCAGCGCATCGACGATGAAAAGCTCCTGAAACAGCGCATCAAGGATTTTGGACTGCGTGAAGAAGATTACCAGTGGTACCTCGATCTCCGGCGCTACGGCAGCGTACCGCACTCGGGTTTTGGCATCGGTCTCGAGCGGCTCGTCACCTGGATCTGCGGGCTCGATCACGTCCGCGAGAGCATCCCGTTCCCGCGGCTCATGAACAGGATCCGGCCATAGCATGAGGAAAACGACCCCCTGGTACATCACCCCATACGTCCTGCTCATCGTCGGCATCGTCCTTGCCGGTCTTGTCGCATGGCGGATCATAACGCGCGAGCGTGCCGGTATCATTACCGAAACGAACGTCCCGATACCGACGTGCGGGAACGGCGTGTGTGAGAACGTCGCGTGCCTTTCGACGGACTGTCCGAAGCCGGAGAGCGCCGAGAACTGTCCGCAGGATTGCGCGGTCGCCGACGGGGTGACAGGAAGCACCGATTCCGGCCTCTCGAACGTCGACGGACTGAACGCGAATGCTTCGACCGACAGTACGGTACTGCAGTATGCCGAGGCCCAGCAGACAGCAGAGCAGTCGGTGCTGTGTCCGAAGGCCGGAGCGAACCTGGCGGTCACCGAGGCGCTCGTCGTTGCGAAGAAGGCCGGCCTTACCCAGGGCGTCGAGGATATCTCCGCGTCGTTCTACCACTACGGTTCGCCGCTCGACCTTTGCGTATGGGAGTTCAAGAACCACCTGTCGGCTTCGGACGGCGTGATCGTCATCGTCATCGACTCGACGCAGGAGATCTTCGAACGGACCACATGGGGAAAGTGAGCGCATCATGGATTGGCTAGACGGAGCGTTCCAGTTCATCAAGGCAGCACGGCCGGAGAGCGTGCTGTTCGCGTTGCTGTTCCTGTCCGTCGGACGGACCCTGGCCACGCGGAAGGGCTTGACGGCGACATACGGAAAACGCCTGTTCCTTGGCTACGCGCTCATCGCCACCCTCCAGGTGCTGTTCGTCGTGAGCATCTATTGGATCGTATGGCATGGTGCGACCTGCGGCATCGCGTGCAAGTATTACTTTCCACCGCACTCGAACTACTACTTCAACCAGGTGATCGTACAGTGGATGAGCACGCTCGCGTTCAACGCATGCGTCGGCCTCGCTGGCGGCATCGTCTTCGCCTGGTTCGCACGGAAGACCAAAGGTACGATCATCGACCAGTTGGATGTAGACCTTTTGACCGTCGGCGGTATGGTCGCGGGGTGGCCGAACATACTGATCTTTTACGGCATCGTGTTCGTGATGACGGTGCTCATGACGGTCGGCAAGGCGATCGTTGTCCGGTCCACGTCGGTTCGTATGATCATCACGCCGGCGCTTCCCCTTGCTGCTGCGGTCATTGCGCTGTTCGGCAATGACCTGGCGAAATTGCTGAAGCTCTACGAGATCGGCGTCACCTTGGTTTCTTAGGGCGGAATCCGCAAGAAACACGCGGTCAGCATGTTGCATTTTAATGATTTTTGTTTTATAATGAAGATATCAACGACCGGATATGCTAAAGACCAACGTTTCATTGCTGCCGCACATGATCGGCCAAGAGGTGACTCTTGCCGGATGGGTGAATGCACGAAGAAACATGGGAAAAATGGCGTTTTTGGACCTTCGGGACAGGTCGGGAATCGTCCAAGTCGTTTGTTCTGATGATTTGAAGACGGGCGCGGAAGTCCTTAAGGACATTCGGCCGGAATTTGTCGTGGAGATCGTCGGTACCGTAGCGCAACGAAAGGCCGGGAAGGGCGCACAGAAGGACCTGCATACGGCGGTCGAGGTTCATGCGAATTCGGTGATGATCCTGAACCGCGCAAAGACCCCGCCGTTCGAGATCGTGAACGAGGACCGGAAGGCGCGTGAGGAGCTTCGCATGCAGTATCGCTATCTCGACCTTCGCCATCGTCGCATGGTGAAGATCTTGGAGTTGCGCCATAACGTCTGCCGTTACATCCGGGAGTATCTCTCGAACCAGGGATTCCTCGAGATCGAGACGCCCTACTTGACGAAAGGGACCGGCGAGGGCGCACGCGAATACATCGTTCCGTCACGAAATTTCCATGGACAGTTCTACACGCTCCCCCAGAGTCCGCAGCAGTTCAAGCAGCTCCTGATGGTCGGTGGCATCGAGCGCTACTATCAGTTCGCCCGATGCTTCCGTGACGAGGATACCCGTGACGATCGCCAGCCGGAATTCACGCAGCTCGACCTCGAGATGAGCTTCGTCGATGTCGAGGATGTGCTGCGACTCGTCGAGGACCTGTTCACGGGTATGGTCGCGGTGGTGACCCCGGAGAAACATCTCACTCAGACCCCGTTCATACGGATGACGTACGACGAAGCGATGAAGACCTACGGTACCGACAAACCCGACCTCCGCAAGGACAAGGACGATCCGAACGAGCTCGCGTTCGCGTTCATCGTCGACTTTCCGATGTTCGAATTCTCCGAGACGGACAAGAAGCTCGTACCGGTACACCATCTGTTCACTTGTCCGAAGGATGAGGACGTGCCGTTGCTTGATACCGGACCAGAAAAGGCGAGATCGAAGCAGTACGACCTCGTGTTGAACGGATTTGAGATCGCCGGCGGCTCGATACGGATCCATGACGCCGAGATACAGAGGAAGGTCTTCTCGATACTGAAACTGTCGGAGAATGAGTCGGAACGGCAGTTCGGTCATTTGCTCGAGGCGTTGAGCTACGGCGCACCCCCGCATGGCGGCATCGCTCCCGGCATCGATCGTCTCATTGCCGTACTGGCGAACGAGCCGAACATCCGCGAGGTCATCGCGTTCCCGAAGACGAGCGACGGCCGCGATCTCATGATAGGAGCTCCGAGCAAGTTGCCGGAGACGCAGATAGATGAAGCGCATATCTCGATCGTCAAGAAACCGTCATGATGCGACTGTCAGGACTACAACGGTTCGCGCTCATCGAGTGCTACAGTCGTCGGACGACGAAACTGCCGAGAAAGGCCGTCCATGCGTACTACCGGAGCATGCCGACCCAGCCGGAGCACGTTCAGGACGTTGTGACGAAATCGCTCGAGAGCCTCATCGATAAGGGACTGCTCATCGGGTATGGACGAAGAACGCCGAAGATGTGGTTCATCGACGAGATCCGCCTCACGTCGCAGGGAAGGAAGCTCGCACGGAAGCTCCTCGGGGAACAACTTTCGCTTCCCCTCAAGAGCGTGAAGGTCAAACTCAGCAAGTAACGATAAGGAGACGATTCCTATGGTCACCATTCCCGCACGATTGCGTACATACCTCGACGGTTCGAAGAAACCGTTCAAAACGGTCGAGCATAAGACCGTGTTCACCGCGTACGACCTTGGTCAGACCCTGCAGCGGAAGCTCGAGGAGATCGCGAAGACGCTCCTGGTGAAGACCGAGGGCGGTTACTCGTTGGTCGTCGTACGCGCGAGCGACCGGCTTGATCTCATCAAGTTGAAAAAGGCGCTCGGTGCGAAGAAGCTGGTCATAGCGAAGGAGGGGGACATGGCGAAGACGCTCAAGGTGAAGCCGGGCGCGCTCACGCCGTTCGCGCGCCTTCACCGCCTGCCGCTCATCGTGGACAAGAAATTGACGGCCGGAACGAAGGCCCTGTTCGGCAGCGGGAGCTTCGAGTGCTCGGTCGAGATGAAGGTGAAGGATTTTCTGGCCCTCGAACATCCGACCATCGCAGCGTTCAGTACGAAGGCGGGACTGAAATTGCAAGTCAAGGTGAAAAAATAAACATAACCCTTCCTCATGGTCAACGTGAAGCTGCGTCAGTTCGAGGGTCCGCTTGACCTGCTCCTCCAGCTGATCGAAAAGAACGAACTCGACATCTCGACGCTCGCGCTCGCGGACATCACCGAGCAGTATCTCGGTACGCTCGAACGCGTCGAGCGCCTCCATCCCGATGAGCTCGCGGACTTCCTGGTCGTCGCCGCGAAGCTTCTCTACATAAAATCGAAGGTCCTGCTCCCGCAGCTCGAGCTTCCCGAGGACGAGGGGTTGAGCCTCGAGGACCAGCTCAGGCTCTACAAGACCTTCGTTGCCGCTGCCGACGGCATCAAGAGGCTCTACCGGAAGCGGCACGTCATGTACGGGCGGGAGCATACCGCGCTGATCGCGCCGTCGTTCTCACCGCCGAAGAACGTCCAGAGCGAGGGTCTTCGCGCGGTGTTCTGCGACATCCTGAAGAAGCTCGAGCCGTTGTTCGTCATTCCGGAGTCGGTCATCATCAGGACGATCTCGATCCAGGAGCGGATCCAGTCGATCCGGGAGCTCGTGCAGACGCACGTAACGCTCAACTTCGGGAAATTGCTCGAATCGGCGACCACAAGGACGGAGATCATCGTCACCTTCCTGGCGCTCCTCGAGCTCGTGAAACAGCGTTCTGCCGCCGTCGTCCAGGACGGCAACTTCACCGACATCCGCATCGAACACGTCGCCGCATCGGTCACCATCGATCAGTAACGAACCGATACCATGAAACCAACGGGAAAGATAGAGAGCCTCCTCTTCGTCGCCTCGAAACCCATGAGCATCAGGAAGATCGCGGACCTGCTCGGGATCGACGATGAGGTGGTGCGTACCGAGGTCGAGTCCCTGAAGCAGTGGTATAACACCGAGGACCGCGGTATCCAGATCGCCCAGCATGGGTCGAGCGTCCAGATGGTGACGAGCCCGTTCAACGCAAAGGTCGTCGCCGATTTCCTGAAGGACGAGCGGAGCGGGGAGCTGACGCGGCCGTCACTTGAGACGTTGCC
>CAYGGS010000010.1:0-8816 GCA_964349545.1 uncultured Gammaproteobacteria bacterium | reverse complement strand
CTCTTCGTGAGCCAGCCGGAGTATGCGCCGTGGATCAAGACTTTGGTGGGCGAGAAGGTGCGCCCGCCGCGCCTGTCTGCCCCGTCACTTGAGACGTTGACGATCATCGCGTACCGCGGACCGTTGCCGAAGTCCGAGATCGACCTGATCCGCGGCGTGAACTGCAGCCTCATCCTGCGCAACCTGCTCATTCGGGGGCTCATCACCTCGCGCGAGGACAAGGAGCGCATGGTGACGCTCTACGAGATATCGTTCGATTTCTTGAGGCATTTAGGCATCCGCGACGTGCGTGAACTGCCGAATTTCCTTGATCTGAACAAGGACGAGCACCTCGACCGGCTGCTCAACCCGAAGAAGCCGGTGGAGGTCCAGGAGGGTTCATCCGCCGTCGCTCCGGTCGATCAGCCGAGCCCGCAACCGGTATCGGCCGCTGACGATACGGCCCCGGTTGAAGCTTCAGAGGTTCGCGGATGAAACGAACCGTCACAAAACGTGCACGGACGAAACCGCGGGCTGTTCGGACCGTACCGTGCGTCGCCAGGCACCTGATGGTCGTCGGGAATTGGAAGATGAACCTTACGGAACCGCAGGCGACCATGCTTGCGGCCAAGCTGGCCCGCTGCTCCATACCGCGTGCGGTCGACGCGACCGTCTGTCCGAGCTATCCCTCGCTGGTCGCAGTGCGTTCGGCGTTACGCGGTTCGGTCATTTCGCTCGGGGCGCAAGACGTCTCATGGGGCAGGCCAGGCGCGTTTACCGGAGAGGTTTCGGCGGAGGATTTGATGGCGATCGGGTGCCGCTACGCCATCATCGGCCATTCGGAACGGCGACGCGAATGCCACGAGACCGATCACATGGTCCAGCAGAAGATGTTCGCTGCGATGGGGCACGGGCTATCGCCGATCCTGTGCGTCGGTGAATCCCGCGACGAGAGGTACCGCAACAGGCAGTTCCATGTGGTATCGCAGCAGGTTCATCGTGCGCTCCGCAACGTCCCGCCACCACGTCACCGTCAGGAGCTCGTCGTGGCCTACGAACCGATCTGGGCGATCAGTCCAGGTGGCCCTGCGAGTTCTTCCGACGCCCATGAGATGGCCCACGTCATCCACCAGGCGCTCGTCGATGCCTACGGTGAACGTATCGTCCGAACCTCGACGAGGATCCTCTATGGCGGGAGCGTTGATGCAGGGAACGTCCGGGAATTCGTCGATGGTGACGTCGTGCGGGGAGTGCTCGTAGGGAGGGACAGTTTGAACGCTTCGTCGTTTAGTGCGATACTTACAGCGCTCTCATAAGGACACGAACCATGCTGGTCACCGTACGACAACTCATCGAACACGCGACACGGCACCGGTATGCCATCGGTGCGTTCAATACGACGAACCTCGAGATGACGCTCGGCATCATCCGCGGCGCGGTTGATGCGAACTCGCCGGTCATCATCCAGGTGACCGAGACGACGATCGAATACGCGGGACTAAAGCCCATCACGCACATCGTCGAGACCATCGCGAAGAACGCCGCGGTCAACGTTCCCGTCGCGCTGCACTTCGACCACGGAAAGAACTTCAGGTCGATCGCCGAATGCATCCATGCGGGATTTTCGTCGATCATGATCGACGCGTCCGACCTGCCGTTCGACGAGAACGTCGCTCTGACGAAGCAATCGGTCGATTACGCGCACAAGCACGGCGTCATTGCGCAAGGGGAGATCGGCCAGCTGAAACAGGCCGGTGACGCCATTGCGACGCTCACCCCGGAGAAGTACCTTACGGACCCGGTCGAGGTCGAACGGTTCGTCAAGGAAACCGGTGTCGATACCCTCGCCATCGCGGTCGGGAACGTGTACGGTGTCAAGAAGATGGAGAAGGGGGCGCCACCGCTGGACCTGAACCGTCTCGCCGACATCCGCGCACGCATTCCGTCGGTCCCGCTCGTGCTGCACGGCGCCTCGGCGCTCAAACCAGAGGCGATCCGCGATGCGATCGACGGAGGCATCCGCATCATCAACATCGTCACGGAGATCGAGTACGCGTTCTCGCTCCGGCTCCGCCATACGCTCAAGGCCTTCGAGCAGGAGTATGACCCTCGCGTCATCCTCGAGCCTTCCATCGCCGCGGTCCAGGACATCGTCGTCAACAAGCTGCGGGATTTCGGTTCGAAAGGTGCTGCCTCCGATTTCCCTCCATCGACCGAGTTCGCTTCCCATTAACACACACGTCACTATGGCACAGACACGAACCCGCATCGCCATCAATGGATTCGGCCGTATCGGCCGCACCGCCTTCAAGATCGCGGTCATGAAACCGGAGCTCGAGGTGGTCGCGATCAATGACCTCGGCAGCCTCGACGTGATGGCGCATCTGCTGCAGTACGACTCCTCCTACGGGCGGTGGGGGCACGAGGTGTCCATCGAAGGGTCGACCCTTACGGTCGATGGACGACGCATCACGTTCCTCTCGGAAAAGGACCCGACGAAGCTCCCATGGAAAAAGCTGGCCGTCGATATCGTCCTCGAATCGACCGGTCGGCTCGTCAACGGTGATGCGTCGAAGGTCCACCTTGAAGCAGGTGCACAACGGGTGATCGTATCTGCACCGGTGAAGGGGAAGGATGCGATGAAGACGTTCATCCTCGGCGTGAACGAGGATGAGGACGCAGGTGAGGCGATCTTCTCGAACTCGTCGTGCACGACCAATTGCGTCGCCCCGGTCACGAAGGTCCTCATCGAAGCGTTCGGCATCAAGAAGGCGATGATGACCACCGTGCATTCCTACACCGCCGAGCAGAACCTCGTCGACGGGCCGGTGCCGCCGCTCCATCCAGACCTGCGCCGTGCGCGGGCGGCCGCGATGAACATCGTACCGAGCACGTCAGGTGCCGCCCTATCGGCGACGGAGATCTTCCCGGAGCTGAAGGGCAAGTTCGATGGCTTCGCGTTCCGTGTCCCGACCGCGGCGGTTTCCGTGACCGACTTCACGTTCGTCACGAAGAAAAAGGTCACCGTCGAATCGGTGAACCAGGTACTGAGGGACGCCGCTGCCCGGCCGCGATGGAAGGGGATACTTGCGGTGAGCGAGCTGCCGCTCGTTTCGAGGGATTTCCTCGCTGACCCACACTCCGCGATCGTCGACCTCTTGCTCACGAAGGTGGTCGATGGCGACCTGGTCAAAGTGGTCGCGTGGTATGATAATGAGTGGGGATACTCGAACCGCTTCGTCGAACAGGCGATCCGCGTAGGGTCGTCGCTCAAAGACTAATGGCGCTACGCCGCATGCAAAGGAGGTGATACTATGTTTAAACTCGACAACCACATCCTCGTACAGATATTCTACTGGTTCGGTCTCGTGATGGCTGCCTTCGGATTCTTTACGGAGATCTCACAGCGCATCATCTACCTGAGCTCTGATTTCTACCTGCAGCTCGCGATGGTCTCGTTCCTGGCGTCGATCGCGCTCTCGCGTATCGTCAGTTGTGAATGCTGCAAGAAGTAGTGTTCCGTTTCCGTCGGACCTTGCGCGCGTGGTCCAGGTGAATAGACTTGCGGAAATCGGTGTTTCGGGGTACACTTCGGGACCGTTGTTGCGCGGGGCCCTATCGTCTAGCCCGGTCCAGGACACTTGGTTCTCATCCAAGAAACTCGGGTTCAAATCCCGATGGGGCTACCAGTCACACTCCAGTTCCCGGGTTCTCCTGTCGGGACTGATGGCATCTCATTTCAACTAGTGGATACCGCTATGTACAAACGCATCCTTATCCCACTGATTGTGACCACCGTCCTCGCGGTCGTGGCCTACACCGTCTTTTTGTTCGCCACCCGTTCCACGGACGATACCACGAACGACGAGAACCTGAGCCTGGCCACGAATGCCGCTACGACGAAGCCGACGCCGGTCGTCTCAGGCGACGTGGCGGTGAACAAGTCCGTCACGTACCGCGATGTCACGTTCGAGTTCGAGACGGCGCTCGCGACCAGGACCTACGGCGGTCAACAAGCGGAAACCGGTAAGCGCTTCATCGTGCTGTTCTTGAAGCCGTTCTCTGAGGCGTTGGCGAGCGATCCGTCCGGTTGGGTAGGGGCGGAGGTACGGCTGACCGGAACCGATGGATTGAGCGCACAGCCGTTCGAAGTCGCCATCCCGGCAGCGGTCGAACAACGCGGCGGATTTTTCTCCTTCGTCGTCCCTGAAGATCGGATCGAATTCACGTTGGTCTTTGGCACAGGAGCGAAAGCGCAGATCATCGCACTGAGCGTGTAGCCGTCGTCCCTGACATCAGAGGAACCATGAAGATCGGTATCGTTACGCAGTCGTACTATCCGGTCCTCGGCGGCGTTACCGAGCACGTCTGGCACCTCGGGCGCGAGCTCGGAAAGAGGGGACACGATGTGACGGTCATCACCGGCGGCGCGTCGAGCCCCGACGACCGCGGACTTCGCGTGCTCCGCCACGGGTTCCAGGTGCCGCTCCCCGGCAACGGCGCGAACGTGCACGTCACGCTCGGCTGGAAGCTCGGTCGCATGCTGCAGCGCATCGAAGAGAAGGAGCGGTTCGATGTCGTGCATGTACAGTGTCCCGCTGACGTCGGATTGCCGATCATCGCAAGTACGACCATGCGATCGCCTATGGTAGGGACGTACCATTCGTTCCGCGATAGTTACGTCTTCGCCGATACGGTATTCAAGCTGTTCCGAAGCACGTTCGACAGGGCGATCAATAGGGTCGCACGCCACATCGCGGTGTCGGAGAGCGCTCGGGCGATGTGCCGCCGTTACTATCCTTCGGTACCGGTCGACATCATCCCGAACGGCATCGACACGGTGCGTTTTTCCCCGTCGGTGCCGCCATGGCTCAACAAGGAGGACCATGTCACGACGATACTGTTCGTCGGACGTATGGACCCCCGGAAGGGAGCGAAGTACCTGTTCGCGGCATTGCCGTACCTCGAAGCGAGCCTCACCGAGTACCGCATCATCGTCGTCGGAACCGGGTGGATGAAAAAGTACTACGATGCGTACATCCCGTTGAATCTCAGACGGCGCGTGTCGTTCGCCGGGTACGTATCCCCGGAGGACCTTCCGCGCTTTTACGCGTCCGCGGACGTGTACTGCTCGCCGGCGACCGGGAGCGAGAGCTTCGGCATCGTGCTGCTCGAGGCGATGGCATCGGGCGTCGCGATCGTCGCGTCGGACATCGAGGGCTACCGTGACGTACTGACCGACGGTAAGGAAGGGATGCTCTGCAGGCCGCAGGATCCGCGTTCGATCGCTGATGCGATCATCGAGTTGGCGAAGAATACGGAGCGACGGAGGAGGATGGCGGCGCAGGGGCGTGAAACATCGAAGCGGTACGACTGGACCACCGTCACCGGGCGTATCGAAAAGGTGTACCAAGCCGTACTACCGCGATAACGTGCGAACAACGGCGACTGGTGTTTTTTGATATGTAAAAAAATCGCTACAGTTAGGTAAAATCGGATACTTACCTACCATTCAAAAGACGTTGACCGAAGTGAGGAAAATTGGTATCGTATATCCAGTGTAAAGAAAAAAGGAAAAAACACAGCGGTTAGTACCACCACATGATCTCCAAGCAGCTTTTTCAACGGTCGTTACGGTATCGGGCTGGAGTTCAGGTTCCTGTCGGTAAAAAAAATGGCGTTCGGTCCGCGGTACGGTGGACCGAATTGCCCTCTCTCCTCTCGATACGAACGGTGGCGGTACTGATGGGCGTCCACGAGAACACCCTTCGAACGTGGGAGCACAACGGGCGACTGGTACCGATCAGGGTCGGGCCGCGTCGTGACCGTCGGTATGCGAAGGAAGCGGTGCGCGCGATGTTGAACGAAGCGCCGGCCCGCGCACGGCGGCAGCCGCTCATCCCGATGCTCCGTAAAGCCACCGGTCTGCACATCGCGCTCATATCCTGTGTCTTGATCATGTCGGTCGTGGGGATGCTTTTTTGGCAGTTGCGTCTCGTCGGTGCGGAGTCGGGGACAACGGTCGTTTTTTCACCTAGTTCGTGCGAAGGATGGAGCAACGCCGATGCCGCTCGGACGCTTTCGGTTTCGGATTCGAGCGGTTCCGAGCTGTTCACCGATTCGAATTCCGCACTGTTCGTCGAGGACCCGGCAGTGGCGACTACACAGCCGTCGCCATCGCTGCAGTGCGCGTGGGACGACAGCGGAAAGGCGATCGATGGCAAGAAGCGCGCGAGCGCGGTCTCGGCGCTCGTATCGATGTCCGCGATCGCGCCGGCGGGGAGCACCGGCGTTTTGGTCGTCCGCACGTCGACGAACGGGACCGATTGGGATGCGGTGAAGACCCTCGTGATGGACGGTGATGTCAACAACGCTCGCAACGGGGGCTATGTGACGATCCCGTTGGACGGTGTCGATACGGTCGCACAGCTTCGGAAGGTTCGTATCCGCATCGAACCCGACCTTACGGGTAGAGGAAGCGGGCCGACGACCGTTCGGATTGACGGTATCGCGCTGAACGCCACCGTCGCGTCATCGCGCCTTGATACCGCGCGCATCGACCCGGATTCCTGTACCGGATGGAGCAATGCGCAGGCCGCCCAGACGACCGACCAGCGGAGCTCCGACGGATGGAAGAGGTTCACGCAGGGTACGAGCGCGGTCTTCCGCCGAACGTCGGCATCCGGCATGGGCGACGCAGCGGGAGCGGCCGTGACCTGTCAGGATTTTCCGGTGCTCCGCACGACCTACGGCAGCTCGATCCTGAACGTGACGGTATCGGCGTCGATGGCGTTACGCGGGTCGCCGTCGAGCGAGGATGTGCTCGTGTTCGAGTATTCGACCGACGGCGGCCAGGGCTGGACCTCGTTCGATTCGACGCTCGTGCGGAACGAGATGAGCAACGAGCTGCACGGAGGGTTCTGGAGCGCTCCCTTACCCGATGATATCAAGCGGGAGCAGCTCGCGAACCTTCAGACACGGATCCGCTACGTTCCCGGTACTGCGTCGACCGATGCGACGGTGTACGTCGATGGCATGTCGCTCGACGTGACGACCCAGGAGATCAAGGACCCGTCATCGTTGGACAAGGGAACCTTTTCCTTCCTCAAGAAAAGGTACTTCCTGCCGTTGGAAGAACCGACGGTGTTCATCGATCAGGACGAATTGAGGTCTGTCGAGATTCGGGACGCCTCAGGGAACGTCGTGGAGGTTCCGACGACGACGTCAACGAGTTCGGTCGGTTCCCATCGTCGGCTCGCGCTCGCGTTCTCGCGTACGAAATCGCTCCGGCCGGGAACCTATACCGTCGTGCTCACGATCGCGAACGGAAGGAAGACCGTACAGGAGACGCAGACGTTTTCGTGGGGCGTCCTCTCGGTGAATACGCCGAAGTCGGTCTACCGCGTCGGCGAGACGGTCCCGGTCGCGCTCGGCGTCGTCGATTCGTCGGGAAAGACCGTGTGCGATGCCGACCTCGACGTGCGCATCACTGCGCCGGACGGTACGGCGATGTCGGCCCGTACCGCGAACGGGTCGCTTCCGGTGTCGACGTCGTGCGGACCCGAATCGGTCACTGCGAATCCCGACTACCTGACGCGGTTCAAGGCCGACGTTCCGGGATCCTACGCGGTCGCGGTTTCCGCGCGGACGGATGCCGGCATTCAGAATGTCACGCAGACCGTTACGGTGTCGCAGGAACCGCAGCTCGTGGTCGAACGCGTCGGGCCGTCGCGTATCAATCCCCGCCAGGCATACCTGATGCACCTGTTCATTACGCCGGTGGTCGACGTCAAGGACACCGTATCTGATACGGTACCCGCTTCGTTCGCGATATCGGAAGTCTCGAGCGGCGGACAGATCGAAACGCACGACGGCAAACCCTCCGTCCTGTCATGGGCCGTCGATTGGAAGGCGGGGAAGGAGTACGAGCTCACCTACGCGTTCGATGCCCCTGACGAAAGTCCGATGCTGTTCTTGGTCGGTCCGGTGGCGGTCGGGAACGAAACCGTCGGTACTGCGTGGCAGATCGCATCGGACCAGGTTATCGAGCGGAGCGATCCGTCGGTGCGGTACACGCCGGTACCGCTCGACGATGCCTCGTGGTCCGCGGAACAGACGCGTCTCGTACAGCCGACGGACCCGCTCGTGGCCCGCGGATCGCAGGCGGTCGTGCAGCTGTGGAGCAGGGGGTTCACAATGGCAGGGCCGGACGTTCCGCCGAGTCTGGCGGCCGCCAAGGTTCTTTCGGTGCTATCGACGCAGCTGAAGGGACCTGACGGGTCCGCAGTGTCCCTGCCGAACGTCACGGAGATCATGAACCGCGACGGACGCGAGCGCCGGATGTGGTACCTCATTCCAGAAGCATCGACGAGACCGGGACGCTACACCGTCGAATCGACAGTGAGCGATGGAACGAACACCGCTACCATCGCAACGTCATTCGATTGGGGGACGCTCGATGTGCAGGAGCCGGAATCGCCGCTCGTTGCAGAGACCGGTGTTACCGTCGGCATGCGTTCGTTGGGTGCCGATGGCTCACCGATGTGCGAGGGGGACATCACCGTATCGGTCGACGGACCGTCCGATTTTTCGATGACAGCCAACGGACAGAACGGTACGGTCATCGCGAGCGGCGCATGTATGAACGGCCTGGCGACCGATCCCGAGTATCTCGTCTCGTTCACGCCCTTGAAAGAGGGCGAATACGCGCTCACTATTTCCCGTCGTATCGGCGAGACCGTACAGAGATCGGTCGAGTCGGTGCAGGTCGGTCCTCCGGCAACGGTCCCTGACTCGCTCGACCGTGAGGTCGACGCCGCGGTATCGGTCTCCAAGGA
>CAYGGS010000009.1:0-16438 GCA_964349545.1 uncultured Gammaproteobacteria bacterium | reverse complement strand
GTTTTCGACCTTCTTCAACTGCTCGGGAGTGAGCTTCGAAGGACTGCTAAAGTCGAACCGAAGTCGTTCCGATGTGATATCGGAGCCGTTTTGCTGGACGTGCGTACCGAGCACCGTACGAAGCGCTTGGTGCAGGAGATGCGTCGCCGTGTGAAGGCGCGTCATGCGCGCCCTTTCAGCAGGCGACAGCTTGGCGGCGTCCATCCCGTGACCACCGAACTTCTCGATCGCGCCGGCACGCGAAATATTTTTGTGCTCTTCGATCTTCTTCTTGAGCGCGTTCTCATTGAACACGAACCCTTCCTTCTTGAGCCGTTCAAGCGGCGTTCCGTGCGTAGCATACAAGGTGAACGCTTCATCCGCCGTGAGTTCCTTGCGCAACGTTGTCTCCGACGATGCGCCCTTCTCTTCGTGTTCCTTGCGCACTTTCTTGATCGTCGCGCTCACATGCGAAAGGTAGCGTTCAGCTTCTACGTGAAGTTGTTCATGTATCGAAACGCTGTTTTTTTCCAGAAAGGCGTATGGTTTCTTGTACAACGCGATCACCGCATCGACCACGTTCGGATATGACGTGAGCGGGTAGGAGAACTGATCAAGCGCACGCCTGAAGATGCGTCTGAGCACGTACCCTTGGTCCTTGTTCGAGAATTGCACACCGCTCGCCGCAAGGAATACCGCCCCTTTCAGATGATCAGCAGCGATCCGTTCCCTTGTCGCCCGTTCGGCTTCGGTATCAGCAGCGCCGAACCCCTTTTCCGAGCGGATCGCCTCGATGATCGGCACGAACAGGTCGGTTTCGAACACCGATTGCTTGTCCTGCATCACCATGCTCAGCCGTTCGAGTCCCATGCCGGTGTCCACGTTCTTCCACGGGAGCTCCGTAGAGGCACCGACCGCGTCCTGGTAGTACTCCATGAAGACAAGGTTCCATATTTCGAGGAACCTTCCACACGGGCAGTTCGGTCGGCAGAGCGTTCCACGTTCGCACGGTTTCCCGGTGCGGTCGAAGTGGACTTCCGAGCACGGTCCGCACGGCCCTGACGCTCCCGGCGGTCCCCACCAGTTATCCTCGCGGCCATGCTTCGAGATCTTCGATGTGTCGACGTATTCGGACCAGAACTTGATCGCCTCAAAGTCCTCGACGTTCTTGGCATCGCCTGAAAAGACCGTGACCCAGAGCCGTTGCTTCGGCAGTTTCAGCACAGTGAGCAGGCATTCCCATGCCATCCGGATCGCTCCCTCCTTCGAGTAGTCACCGATCGAGAAATTTCCCAGCATTTCGAAGAACGTGTTGTGCGTTTGATCGCCGACGACATCGATGTCCGAGGTACGAAAACATTGTTGAACGCTCGTAAGACGGCGGCTTCCGAAATCCTTTTCAGCGTCCCTTTCACCGATGAAGTACGGTTTGAATTGCTGCATGCCGGCGATCGTCAGCAGCACCGACGGATCGTTGTCCGGGACGAGCGACGACGACGGAACGACGATATGCTCTTGTTTCTTGAAATATCCGATGAACTTATCGCGGATCGATCTCATTGTTTATGCCGGTTCGTTAGTGATCGGTGTCAATGATGGGGTTGTCGTAGCTATCGTAGCACCACCAAGGACGATATCGCCATCATAGAATACCACTGCCTGGCCTGGAGCGACAGCGCGCTGCGACGCATCGAAGTGGACGAACAGCGATCCGTCTTCATTGTAAGAGACGGTGGCATCGGCCAACGGTTGGCGGTACCGTATCCGTGCCTGGCAGCGGAACGGCGTCGACGGTGGATCACCGAGCCAGTTCGGACCGTGCGCGGTAAGGACGTCTGAAAAAAGAATCGGATCGTCGGGCCCTCGTCCGACCACGAGTGTTCGACGCGCGGGATCCTTTTTTGCGACGAAGAGCGGTGTGCCGCCGCCGATACCGAGCCCATGGCGCTGACCGACCGTATAGAAGTGAATCCCGTCGTGCAAACCGCGGACCGTTCCCGAGCCGTCGATGATCGGGCCTGGTGCGGTCGCTATGCAGGACCTCAAAAACCGGTTAACCTGCAAATCGCCGACGAAACAGACACCCTGACTGTCGCGGCGTTCCGCTGTCGGCAGCCGTCTCTTCCGAGCGTACGCACGGACCTGTTGTTTCGTCATACCGCCGATTGGAAAGCGTACATACGCGAGCACATCCCTTGGGATCGCATTGAGAAAATACGACTGATCCTTCTCGGTGTCGGTTCCTGCAGCAAGGCGAACGCCGTCCTTCGTTGCAACGATCCTCGCATAATGTCCCGTGGCAAGGGAACTGGCGCCGTCCGCCTTCGCCCATCGGACCAAAAAACCGAACTTGATGTCGCGATTGCACAGCACGTCGGGATTCGGTGTCCGACCGCGGGAGTACTCGTCGATGAACCGCGAGATGACCTGTTCGTCATATTCACGTTCGATGTTTATCGAGCGCACCGGGATCCCGATGTGGCGTCCGACTGCTTCGACCATGGCGAGGTCCTCCTTCCATGTGCAGGAAGCGGCGTCGACGTGTCCCCGAACGGTTTCCGAGGCGTACTTGAGATAGACGCCCTCGACGTCATACCCTTGTTCAACAAGCAGTTGTGCGGCGACCGAAGAATCGACACCCCCGGACAGTGCCACGATGACTTTCCCGTGTTTCATACGTCAGACTGTACAGCAAGGACGGAGGACATTCAAGTGCCCGCACGCGCTCTAAGCTCTGTTGACGGTGTACCGTTCGTTTCGGCGACCGTCAGGATACGTTTGTCCGATGTTATGGATGGACGATGGTGCCTGGTTGAAGAGGGCGGGCCGGGATGGTGCCTGATGGGCTCTTCGAAGCACGTTGCGGTGAGAGCATCGGTATGTCATCGATAGGCGGTTTGTGAGCAGTGTGCGGGATGTGTAACGGCGCAGGCTCGGTCGTATGAGTGTTGGTCGGTGGCGGCTGCGGAGGTGTTTTTTGATTCTTGCAGAAGGTCATAGGAGCGCTTTTCAACGCCTCTGCTAGGGAGATCGGTGCCGGCGTTTCGATCACGCTCGGCTCTTCGACCACGTCATCGCGTTTCAGGCTGAGCGTCTCCTTCGCCTCGCCCTCTGGGCGTTCCGCTGGCCGCTCACGTCGTTCCCTTGGACGGCCATGGACGTCGGCCGATTCGTTCTCGCCCTCCGCGGTCCCGCGGAAAATGTCACCGACGCCGCTCCATCGCATGATCTTGTCCTCGACGACCGTCCGAGGGGTCGCGTAGCGTTCGCGCGACACGCGGATGATCTTTTCCCTGTTCTCCTCCCGCGGATACTCGAGCTCGAGCGGCGGCAAACCGGTCGCTGAGAACGGATCGGATGCGACTCCGTCGATCATGAGCTTCAGGTAGATGTCGTACTTCGTCAGGTTGACCAGATCGGTCTCAGTGAACACCGGCGCGAACTCCTTTTCGAGGAACTCGGCGTCGGCGGCCCCGATCCTGAAGCAGGCGATGGTCCCGACGTTGCCGAAGACGGCAGCCTGGACCGTTTCCGAGAGCTGTTCGATGTACTGGTGGGCGATGATGAGGTTGAGGTGGTATTTTCGGGCCTCGGAGAGTATCGTCGCGAACGAATCGGTCGCGAAGTTCTGGAACTCGTCGACGTACATGTAGAAATCGCGACGCTCTATCTCATCCGTATCGACACGGCTCATGGCAGCGAGCTGTATCTTCGTGATCATCATGGAACCGAGCAGCGAGCTGTTATCTTCGCCGATGCGCCCCTTCGCGAGGTTCATCAGGAGGATCTTTCCCTCATCCATGAGCCATCGCAGGTCGAACGAGGACTTCGACTGGCCGACGATGTTGCGGATGACGGACGACGAAAGGAACTGGCCGACCTTGTTCTGGATCGGGCTCACCGCTTCGGTCCTGAACTGGTTCGAATACGCGTTGAACTCGTCCAGCCAGAACGCCTTGACGATCGGGTCCGTGATCTTGTCGACGATCTTTTTACGGTACTTGTTGTCAACCAAAAGGCGTGTCACACCGAGGAGCGTCGAGCCGGGGTATTCGAGGAGCGAAAGGATGCAGTTACGGAGCACATACTCGAGCCGCGGGCCCCATGAATCCACCCAGATCTTCTTGAACACAGCGATAAGGCCGGAGGACACGAGGTGGCGGTGGTTCGGGTCGACGGATTCGAGGACGTTGAACGCGACGGGGTAGTCGAAATCGGCCGGATTGAAGTAGATGACGTCGTTGATGCGGCTCGCCGGAATGAAGTCGATGACCTTCTCGACGAGATCGCCAAGCGGGTCGATCACCACGAGCCCGTTACCCGCAACGACATCCGCCATGATCATGTTCTCGAGGGCGGTCGACTTTCCCATGCCCGTCTTACCGATGAGGTACATGTGCCTTCGTCGATCGTCCTTCTTGATGCCGAACTTTCGACGTATGTTATGGTAGTTGGTCTCGGCAAAATAGGTCACCTCGTCGTTCGGTCGGGAGGTCGCCGTGACCGGCGCGATGATGTTCGGCGACGAGTCGAGTTGTGGCTGTACGTGGCCCATGATGTGTTCTATGTCGGAAGGTTGTCCGGCGCTTTGCCTTTGATCGACGGAGGAAGGTGCGGCGTTACGGAGGGAAGGTCACTGTCGACCTGCGGTTCGACCTCGGCGGTCGGGGGCTCATCTTCCTGACGTGGTTCTTCGATCCCGGTCTGTCCGGGAACGAACGGTCTCGTACGGCGGAACGTCGATTCGACCGGAAGCGCCGTCGGGGGTTCACCGCGCTTACCTTCGGTTTTTTGCACACGCGGTGCCTTCACAACGGTCGTGACCGGGAAATGGAACATCGAGGCGAGCTCCTCTACGTTCAGCACAAAGTGGTTACGACCGCGTTTCATGCTCCGGTATTTGTATCCCCAGAGTATCCGCCACTTCCGCCAGTTGTTGCGTCGCGTGACAAAGAAATAGTCGACGGCCGTCTTCGTTTTTTTGTCGACCGTGAAACCGTTAAGGTCAAGTGTGTTGAACTGCTTCAACGAACCGATGAACGCCGGGACACGGTCCTTCGTGAAGACATCGTGCTTCCCGAGGTAGATGAGTCGGATCTTTGTCATGTAGCCGATCTTGGATATTTTCATGCCGACCTGTTCGACGACAGTGCGTTCGTTCGGCGGCAAGTGCATCATCTGCGATGCGGGTCCGTTATCCTTGTTTGTTGTACCTTCGCCGAAACCGGTAGGCGCAACGACTGAAGAGACGGCTGATTCATACAAGCCCTGAGCGACGTTGAGTGGAAGCCAAAGCAGATCGGCACCAATGCCTGTCGATTTCACCTTCGCGCCGATGAGTTTCTTGATGATCCGGATCCCTGTTTGCCGCCAGTCGTCGTTCGCTTCTGGTTCGATGACCATCTGGAGCCACACCTGCTCGCCGCGACCAAGGCGCGAGAACGTCTCGAGTATGTTGGCCATCGGGTCGAAAAAGACCTGCGACAGCGTATGCTCGAACAGCGGGTAGGTCTTGATAGGGTAGCACTCCTTGTTCGTGAGCTTCAGCTCGGCGCCCCAAAGGTCGTACTCTTCGTTCGGGAATTGCGGCTTGAAGTGCCGAGAGTAATCCTCTACCTCTGAAATCTCCGCGTTTGGATACTGCGCGTAGAACGCCGCTTCGACGAGGTCCCGGAATTTCTCAGGGGTCCTAATGAGAAACTGCACGTACCCCTCGATGCTGACGAGCTCAAGGGAGATGCTGAGCTGCGTGTACCCCTGGAGGTAACGCTCCTTCAGGTTGCCGCGTTTTTGTATGCCTGAAATGTGCGCGAACACCTGTTCGACGGCCTTTGGGCTTTGTTCGTTCTCCTTCGGAACGTCGATCGCGAGGAGCGCGTATTTTTGCGCTTGACTGAACTTTTCGCGGACATAGTTGAGCCACAGTTGTACGGCAGCCCAAATGGAGATGGGTATGAAAATGAGCCAACCGCCATGCGTCAATATGAACCACATCGCGCTCAACGGGTTGGCGACGCCTGAAGATGAGCTGACCGAACTTAGGTCAATGACGAGATCCATTGGTTGTGTCTATGGGTGTTTATTGCGGAACGAGCTCGTACATGCCGTCAGGTCGCCGGTGGAAAAGGGATTTGTTCGTCAACGCGAGAAGGACCGTATTGCGCTTGACCATGCGTTGCGTAAGGACCGCGCTGACCAGTTCGTCCCTCGTCATCGGTCGCTGCTCCTTCTTGATGGTCTCGACGAGCACGTCAGCCACCACGCCCGGCCTGTATCCCCACTCGCGGAGCGCATAGATGCCGCGACCGATCAATACGTACTGCTTGTTCAGGATGAGCTCATTGTGGACGGTCGGCGGATATGCCTTGCGCCGATCGAACCCGGTCTCGTTGATCTGGTTCGCTATCTCCGTGAAGTGCATCGGCTTGCCGTGCTTCTGCAGCACCAGGATGATCTTGTCGTTCATCCGTTTCGGTACGATCGTACCCCACGATGTCATGCCGTATTCACCGTAGGGATTCTTCGCAACTTCGTTCGACAACCCGATGTAGGACGCGATGGCATCGTCGGTGAACCACGTTGCATGTTCTTCGTAGAATTGTTCCTTTTTGAACGACTCGAAGAGCTGATCACGAGTGAGCGGGCTCCCCTTCTTCGCAATGACCGATACCAGCAGTTCGATCGCCTTCATGACGATGTCGAGGGATTGAGCACTGAGCTTCCAGCAGCCTTTCAGTAAGGGATCGCCCTTGCGGTATGACAGCTGTTGGCGGAGCAGCTGCTCGAGGATGAATCGAAGCGCGCGTTGCTGCTCTGCCGTGTTGCCGGCATGGCTCAAGGTCTCATAAAAGAATGAGGCCTCCTCCATGACACCTCCGTTGGTATTGAGTATGCTCAGGATGAGCCGTTCGACCGACGCCATGCTTTCCTTGAAGCTCTTCGCGCGCCGTATCTTCGCGACGCTTCCGTTCTCGATCTGTCGGATGCGTTCACGCGTCACATGGTACACCGAACCGATCTCCTCGAGCGTCTCGGGGTCGGCCCCATGGAGACCGAACCGGCGGCGCAACACGTCCTGTTCCTTGTTTGAGAGCGTCTTGATCAGGCTAGAAAAGGTCTCGGTCGGTACGAAACCTTCTATGGCGTGCGCGTGTTGGCTCGATAAGACCCTGTCGAGGATCGAGTCTGTTTTTCCTAGCTGATTGAGTTCCGACATAAATGGTTGATTTAGGCAATGATTAATATAGCATACATCGCATTATCTGTCAAGAAAAACATATGCACATTGAGACAATACAAAAAACACGTCGTACGTTCTTTGGACCTTTCAAACGGTGGCTATCGCTGAGCGCCCGAGCGCCGTGCTTTCAGGCGTTCGTATACCACAAGTAGCGGAGCAGCGACGAATATCGAGGAATACGTACCGGAGACGATGCCGATGATGAGCGCGAGCACGAACATGCGTATTGACTCACCTCCGAAAAGGAACAGAGCCGACAGTACGATAACCGTCGTCAACGAGGTGCTTATCGATCTCACTATCGTTTGGTTCAGGCTTTCGTTGACGACGCCCTCGAAGGTCTGCTGCGCGCTCACGCGAAGACGTTCCCTGATACGGTCGAATACGACGATGGTATCGTGCACGGAGAATCCGAGTACCGTGAGCAGCGCGGTGACGAACAGCGAACTGACGTCGACGTGAAAAAAGTGGCCGATGATCGCGAATATACCGATGAGCATGAGCACGTCATGCACCAGCGCGATGAGTGCGGACAGTCCGTAAGCCCATGAAGATACGGGCCCTTTCGAGACCTTTCGAAACGCCCATGAGATGTAGACGAGGATGGCGATGAGCACCAACGTCACCGCAACGATCGCCCGTTGACGAAGTTCGCGGCCGATGGTGGGGCCTATGGTCTCGAAGGACTCGATCGTGATCCCAGGAAACGCCTGCGTCAGCTTCGTTTGGAACGCATCATGCTGCTCGTTGTCCAGATACGGGAGTTTGATGTCGTAGGTCTCCGCCGAGGTCGATTGCACCGAGGTTTCTCCTAAATCCATTGTTTCGATCTCGGAACGGACGGCATCGGCCTGAGGTGCGGATTCGATCCGGACCGATGCGAGCGTTCCACCGGTGAAATCGATACCAAGCCGCAATCCCCACATCGCCAAAGCGACGATGCCCGGCGCCAGCAGTACCAAGGAAAGGCCGAAAAGGTAGTTGCGTTTTTGGATGATGCGGTACATATGTTATGCCCGATGATCGGCGTCCTGACGCGCGCCTGATAGACCAGGACCGATCAACCACCGACGACGGTCGAGCCAGTCGCCGCTCACGAGCCGAAGGAGCGTCCTGGTGATCGTGATGGCGGAAAAGAGGCTGACGATGATGCCGATCGAGAGCGTGATCGCGAAACCCTTGATGATGCTCGTACCGAACCACGCGAGGATGAGCGCGGTGATGAGCGATGACGCATTCGAGTCCCGAATCGAGAGCCACGCACGCTTGAACCCCTCGTCGACGGAGCTCTTCAACGAACGACCGGAGCGCAGTTCCTCACGTGTACGCTCGAAAATGAGGATGTTCGCGTCGACCGCCATGCCTATCGACAGGATGAAACCGGCCACGCCGGCGAGCGTAAGCGTGACAGGCCACAGCTTGAATATGGCCAGCACCAGAAGCGTGTAGATGCCAAGGGCTACCGTCGCCAGCAATCCCGGTAATCGATAGTACCAGATCATGAACAGCGCGACCAGGGCTACGCCGATCAACCCCGCGAAAAAGCTCCGCGCGATCGAGACCTTCCCGAGCGAGGGACCGATGGTCTTCTGACTGATGAGTGTTATGGCGACCGGGAGGGCTCCGGCGTTCAATCGACGGGCGAGCATCTTCGCCTCGTCGAGCGTGAAGCCGCCTGAGATGACGGCGCTGCCACCAGTGATCTCCTGGTTGACGGTCGGGACCGAGATCGCTGATCCATCGAGGTAGATCGCGACCTGCCTGCCCACATTTCGCTTCGTTATCTCTGCGAACAACGCTGAGCCTTCACCGTCGAACTGGAGGTTGACCTCAGGTTCACCGGTGCTCTGGTTGAACTCGACCGCCGCGCTCTTTAGATTCTTCCCTGACAACTGCGTAGGCGTGTACCCGCTCACGGTGGTCGGATCGGTGGTCCCGATGAGGATGTGGGCACCATGGATCTCGAGGGTCTTTTTTCCCTCTTGGTCGATTTCCCTTGACTCGACGCGTTTGATGATGTGGTATCCGAACTGGGTTTTGACCGGTTCGCTCGTATACTCGCCGTCCTTCAACTGGTCGAACAGCGCGGTCTCGAACTCGGTGACGAACTGGCCTCGTTGCGCGAAGCCGAGGTCCCCGCCGGAATCCTTCGAACCCGGATCGTCCGAATACTCCGTTGCCAACGCATTGAAATCGGCGTTCGGCGTGCCGAGCGCACGAACGGCCTCTTGCGCGCGTGTCAGGGCCTCTTGCTCGGTGCGCAGCTCCTTCGGCACCGTCTGTTCACGGAAATCGAGGAACGGCGTCTCGCCGATCATTTGTATCGCTTCATTGATATCCTTGATACCAGCGAGCTCCACGGAGACGCGCCACTGCCCGCCGACCTGGCTCGTCTGCACGAGCGGTTCGGAGACGCCGAATGCGTTGACGCGTCGTTCGATGACGTCACGTACGCCCTGAAGCGCATCGGTCCGGTCCGATGCTTTGATGTTCGAGGTATCCGTATTGTAGACCAGTCTCGTGCCTCCCTGGAGGTCAAGGCCAAGGTGGACCTTCAGCTCCTTCGTGTAGCTACCGATGGAGATGTCAGGCGCCTTCGGAAAGTCGACGTAGGCAGCGGCAACGGTAAGTACGAGGATGATGCCAATACTAATCCAGACGTTTTTACGCATAACGCCCGGTATCGTAGCACGTTATAGCGGCGATGGTCAACGCTTCACCATTACGGGTGTTCCGATGTCGGTCCACTGATACAGCGCCTTCGCGTCCTCGAGCGTTTGACGTATGCATCCGTGCGAGACCGGCGTACCGATATGCCCTGCGCCTTCGTACCTCTTCCCGCCGTTCGGCTGTTTCCAGAACGGGAGCGCATGCAGGCCGTAGGAACCGTCCTGACTGAACGCCATCCACCACTCCATGTACAGGTCGTACGGTTTCGAGTAGGCGATCGGCACTTTGTTCTTAACCGCGAACGTCCCAACCGGGGTAGGTGTCGCCCATTTTCCGGTCGATACGCGGTGGATCCCCTTCAGCGTGCCGTTCTCGTAGTAGGCGAGCGTTTGCGACGTAAGGTTGACCTCGATGTACTTGTACAGATCGGTCCTTCCTTCGAGCGAGACGGCTCGCGGACCGGTCACGACGATGCCGTTCGCTCCGGCGATGGTCGTCCCGCCGGTGAACGTCTTACCGTACGAGAGGAACTCCGAAAGTTGCCGGCCGGCGGCGGAGAACACCTTGACGCGAGGCGTCATTCCCGGACCGATGGCGACGAGGACCTCGTGGGAGCCGTCACCATTGATGTCACCGGATGCAAGTTGGACGCCACCCTTGTATTTCCGATCGAACGCCGCGAACTCGGCAGCGGGTCGTTTCGGTGATGTCAGATCGAACACCTTTACTATCGATGGAGCAAGTCGTTCCTGTGCGACCGCGAGCATCGCACGACCGTTGATCCGGTGCACCGCGGTGACGACGATACCGAACATCGACGAGCCGAAAGGACGCAGGCTCAATCCCGCGAACTTCCCCTTTGGGGTATAGAGCACGACCTGGCTCGCGCCGAACCCTGAACCAACGGCGATCAACGCTTCACCGTGAGCACCGAAGGCGCCAGCGGTCACGTTCACGCCGTACCTATGGTCCGGATCGAACGCGCTGAACGACGCTACGGGCGTACCGTCCTGCTCGAACACCTTGACGACCGGCGGAGCCCCGGCACCGGGCGCGGTGATGATCTCGGCGGCACCATCATCATCGATATCGTATGCGGCCAGGTTAACGCCTCCCCGGAACGTGGACGCATAGGCCATGAAGCGGTACTGTTGAATTCCGTCGCGCGAGAACACCCTTACCTCGGGACCGCCGCCCGCACCGGGCGCGGTGATGATCTCATCGGTCCCATCACCGTTCACGTCGGCGATCGTTACACGGACGCCGCCACGGAAGCCGGCACCGTACGCAAGGAACTTCGACCGGAGATTCCCTGCACCGTCGTACACGCGTACCTCCGGTTGGATTTTCCCGATAACGACGGCGGCAGTCGTTTCGTTACAGGCCGGGACATACCATAAAACGGCGATTGCGCTAACAATGCCGATGCGTAATCCCTTTGACAACATGTGTTTCGATGACGCTGAAGTATGAGAAAGGGCCAGAGGCCCACTACATCTATGGCGTTTTATCGCCATGCTGTATATGAAGACCTCTGGCCTTCATCGTTTGATTTTCATTTTTGTTTTTTACTAACGAACGATGCTTACACCACCATGATAGCATAATAAAATGCCTCTGTCAACGGTACCGACCTAACTTTGCAGCAACCTGCAGTCAGGGTCCTTCGCAAGGTAGCACTTCTTGTATTTCTTTCCTGAACCGCATGGACATGGGTCGTTCCTGCCTATGTCCTTATGGTGCGGGACGCTGGTCACAGACGGCGTTGTGGTGCGGGATGATGCATCCTCGGTCGTAGTCCTCGGTTCATCGGCCATCGTTTTTGCCGGCGCCGATTCGATGGTCGTGCGCGCGGCCATGGGCGTTCGTTCCGGCGTACGGATCTGGCCTATCTTGAACATGGTCGTCGCTATCTGCAGGTTTATCGAGTTGATGAGCTGCGTGAACAGCGAGTACGCCTCCCGCTTGTATTCGACGAGGGGTTCCCGCTGTCCGTAGCCACGGAGCCCGATGCCTTCACGGAGATGGTCCATAAGGTCGAGGTGTTCGATCCACAGCGAATCGACGGCCCGAAGCATGACGCTCCGTATGACCTGCGTGGTGAGCGTCTGGTCGCTGATCGATCGCTCGAGTGAGATGAACGTCTGTTCTGCGACGCCGCTGAGATGGCCGATGATCCGGTCGCGCGCGGCAAGACCGTTCGTCCTGCTGTCGCTTTCCACGGGCATGCGGTCGAGGGTGAGGCGTTGCGTGTCAGGCACGGGGAGTACGGCTGACACCGCATCGTACATTTCGGTGAGGTTCCATGACGTAGGTTGTTCACCCGCGGTATGGAACGACACGATCATGTCGATCTCCTGTTCGATGATGCCCTTAGCAAGCTCGCGGAGTTCCTCCGGTTCCGCCATCAGCACCTCAAGACGTTTCCGGTAGACGACCTCGCGGTGCTTGTTCATCACGTCGTCGTATTCGACGAGATGTTTTCTGATGTCGAAGTTATGACCCTCGACCTTCTTTTGCGCCGATTCGATCGAGCGGCTGACCATCGCGTTCTCGATCGGCATGTCGTCAGGCACACCGAGGCGGTCCATAAGGCCCTTCATCCGGTCGCTGCCGAATATCCTCATCAGATCGTCCTCCATCGAAACGAAGAACTGCGACGATCCGGGATCGCCTTGTCGGCCGGAACGACCGCGGAGCTGGAGGTCGATGCGACGGGACTCGTGTCGTTCGGTGCCGATGACGTGCAGCCCGCCGAGGCGCCGCACCGCATCCTGTTCGCTCGGTACCGGAGGATTGCCGCCGAGGATGATGTCAACGCCGCGACCCGCCATGTTCGTCGCTATGGTCACTGCGCCCTTGCGCCCTGCCTGCGCGATGATCGCCGCTTCGCGTTCGTGGTTCTTCGCGTTCAAAACCTCGTGGACGACCCCTTCACGTTCGAGCATCGCCGATAACACCTCGTTCTTCGCGATGGAGATCGTTCCCGTGAGCACCGGCTGCCCTTTTTCGTGCCGATCCTTGATATCCCTGACGACGGCCTGGTACTTACCCTCCTCGGTCTTATAGACCTTGTCCTGCCCATCGACACGGACCATCGGCTTGTTGGTGGGGATCGTAACAACGTCAAGACCGTATATTTTATGGAATTCCTCCGCTTCTGTCGCCGCCGTTCCGGTCATGCCCGAAAGCTTCTTGTACATACGGAACAGGTTCTGGAACGTGATGGTGGCGAGCGTCTGGCTTTCCTGCTTGATCTCCACGTTCTCCTTCGCCTCGATGGCCTGATGCAGTCCTTCGGAATATCTGCGGCCCATCATGAGCCGACCGGTGAACTCGTCGACGATGACGATCTCACCGTCGCGGACGACATACTGCTTATCGCGTTCGAACAGCTTCGAGTTAGCTTTCAACGCCTGGTTGATGATGTTCAGAAGGTCGCCGCCGCCGCTCGCGTAGATGTTCGTGACGCCGAGCATGTTTTCCATTGAAGAGATGCCTTCGTCGGTGAGGAACACCGAGCGCATCTTTTCATCGATCTTGTAGTCGCGATCCTCGACGAGCCGCTTCACGCAGCCATCGATACGACGGTATTGGTCGGCGGGAAGCTCGACCGGCGCGGAGATGATGAGCGGGGTCCGTGCCTCGTCGACCAGGATCGAGTCGACCTCGTCGACGATCGCAAAGAACAACGGGCGCTGTGAAAGCTGCTGAGGCTCTGCGACCATGTTGTCACGAAGGTAATCGAAACCGAACTCATTGTTCGTGCCGTAGGTGATGTCTGCGCGGTATGCTTCGGCGCGCGTGACCGGACGGAGATGCTTCAGCAGCGGATCGCTCGTCTGCTCGTTCGTGAACGTTCGGTCGAATTGGAAAGCTGCTTCGTGGACGATCGCGGCGCAGGTGAGTCCGAGCCGATCGTAGATGTTCCCCATCCAGCCGGCGTCCCGTTTCGCAAGGTAGTCGTTGACCGTCACGAGATGGACGCCTTTGCCGACGAGCGCATTGAGCGCCAACGGCAATGTCGCGACGAGCGTCTTCCCTTCTCCGGTCTTCATTTCCGCGATCTGACCCTGGTGCAAAACGATGCCGCCCACGAGCTGGACGTCGTAGTGGCGCTGGCCGATGGCGCGAACGGACGCCTCGCGCGTCAAGGCGAACGATTCCGGGAGCATCTGTTGGAGCTTCTCGACGGAACCTGCGATGGTGTTACGCAGTGCCGTGACCCGTTCTACCAGCTGCGCATCGGAAAGCTTGGACAACTCATCGCCGAACGCATTGATCGATGCGACGGTCGGGGAGAACTTCTGTACGACGCGAGCGTTCGGGTCGCCGAATATCTTTCCTAGAAATGACATAGACAAAAAGACTGCTCAACGAAGCATGACACACAAAGCCGTTTTGTACAAGTGAACGGCGCTACCCGTCCGTCGCCTTCTCCTTCGCCCTCCGAACGAGACGTTCAAGCTTCTCGTACAGGAGGTCGACCGCTTCATAAAATTCCGTCGCGTCGACCGTCGCCCGAATGTCCTTTCCCGGGGACTCGATCCACGCGTACATCGCGAATATCCTCCCTTGTTTGCGATGCTTATTGAGCGCTATCTCGATACGGCATCTGATAAGAACGTTCCAGAAACGCATAAGACGCATCATACGTTCATCGACGTACTGTTTCATGCTCTCGGTGACCTCGATCCCTTTTCCAGAGATGAGAATGTCCATCGTTCCTCCTGCGTAGTTACCAGCCGATAAATTGTATCTCCTCTTCGAGCTGCACGCCGTAGGAATCGCGTACGCGTTGCTTGACGATGCTCTTCAACATCATGATCTGTTCCGCAGTTCCGTTTCCGAGATTGACGAAAAAGTTGGCATGCTGCTCGCTGATCTGAATATCGCCGATCTGCTTGCCCGCAAGTTCGGCTTCCTTGATGAGCGCCCATGCCGGTATGGCATCGTCCTTGAGAACCTTTGAAAATCGGTCCCGAAGCTCGGCGTTCCCTTTCGGCACCACGACGTTCTTGAACATGCATCCTGCGCTCGGCAGATCGATCGGTTGATGTTCGCGTTTGTAGTTCGTAAACTCGCGCATGGTGCGCTGTGCTTCATGGACGTCACCGGGATGAAGACGCACGTTGACCGAAAGGATCGCTATCGAGGCATGTTTGATGACGCTCTCGCGATATGCGAAACCTAGTCGATCGTTCGGCCACGTTTCAATGTCTCCTCGTTCGGTGAGGACGTCGCACGACGTTACGATGTCCTTCATTTCTTTCCCGAACGAACCGGCGTTGCCACGCACCGCACCGCCGATGGTGCCGTAGATACCGACGAGGAATTCCGCTCCGACGAGCCCATGCGTGTGGCACTGCTGTATGAAAGCGCCGGTCGAGAGTCCAGCTTCGGCGGTAACGGTTTCGCCGTTGACGGTACAACCGCGGTTCCGTAGCTGTACGATAACGCCGCGAAATCCTTCGTCTGAAAATACGACGTTCGTTCCTCCGCCAAGGATGGCGTACTGCACATCATGCCGGCGGACGATCATGATGGCCGAACGCACTTCTCGTGCCGTCGAGCATCGTACGAAAACATCGGCAGGCCCTCCGATCTTGAAGTTCGAATGTCGCGACAATGGTTCGTTGACGCGAACATCATGTACGGCTCGGGACAGTTCCGACGTCACTTCATGCAAGGACCTGGGACGGACGACGCGCATCACTACGTCTGCCACGCGTTGCGCCGCGTCGGTTCGAACGAGCGAGCGAACGTGCTCCGACATGCGGGTGCGTCGATCCGTATCGCGCCATAGGCCGCAGACGGTGTCCACGAACTTCGCCGGAGTGAGCCGGCATTCATCGAGCGCTACGCATGCCCCCCTGTCCGCAAAGAACGAGGCATTCGCTTCTTGATGTGACCGCGGTAGAGGGATGACGATCGATGGTTTTCCGAGAACGCCCAACTCGGAAAGCGTGCCTATCCCTGCCCTACACACGACGATGTCGGCCGCAGCCAGGGCGTATGGCATTTCATCAGTAAGGAAAGCGTATTTCCGATACCGGGCGCTTGACGCCAAGGGTCGACGCTCGCGGCCTCCGGTGATGTGTACGATCTGGAATTGATGTCCGAGTTCGTCATGGGACGCAAAGATCAGCTCGTTCAGCTTTAGAGCACCGGTCCCACCGCCAAAAACGAGCAGTACCGGTGAGTGCGGCGAAAGGCCGAGTTTTTCCAGGGCTTTCTCTCGTGAGATTGCGCCGATCGAACTTCGAACCGGATTTCCTGTCCAGACCGCTTTCCGGTTCGGAAAGAAACGCAACGAGTCCTCGAACGCCGTCGTGATCATGTGCGCGCATGGTGCGCACAGCCTGTTTGCAAGACCCGGTACCACGTCTTGTTGATGCACGACGCACGGTATACCGAGCAATTTACCGGCCCAGACGACCGGTACCGCAACAAAGCTGCCGACGGTGATGATCGCGTCGGGTTTTTTCGATCGCAACAGCCGCAAGGACTGGAAGAAACCGATGGCCGTGACCACGACGTCGCTTACAT
>CAYGGS010000008.1:16637-18614 GCA_964349545.1 uncultured Gammaproteobacteria bacterium | reverse complement strand
TCGGCAACGGTGTCCCCCAGTACCGCTCGCGCGATACCGCCCAGTCCTTCACCTCGCGCAACCATTCGCCGAACCGGCCGTCTTTGATGTGCTCCGGCACCCAGTTGATCTTCTCGTTGTTCGCGATGAGCTCGTCCCGCAACTTCGACATCATGATGAACCACGACGTCTTCGCGTAGTACAGGAGCGGTGACTTGCAGCGCCAGCAGCACGGGTAGTCGTGCTCGTATAGTTCTTCCGCGTAGAGCTCGTTGTGATCCTGCAGGTACTTCACGATGTCGTCCTCGACGGCCTTCGACTTCACGTACTTCCCTGCCCATGGTTTCACCAGCTCGTTGAACTTCCCAGTCTCGTCGACCGTGTGCTTCTTCGGCAGGTCCAGCGTCTGGCCAAGATTGAAGTCGTCCTCGCCGTACATGACCGCCGTGTGCACGACGCCGGTCCCCTCTTCCGTCGTGACGAAATCCGCCGCGGCAACGTAGTACGCTTTCTTTCCGGTCTCTTTTCCCAGATCGAGGAAATCGAACAACGGCTTGTACCGTTTTCCGACCAACGCGGCACCATCAACTGCCTCGACCACGGTCCGGTCTTCCTCTTTGAGGCGTGCTACCAATGGTTCAGCGATATAGAAAAAATCACCGTTCGCTGCCTTAACCTTCGCGTATTTCAATTTTGCGCTGACCGCGAGCGCAACGTTCCCCGGCAACGTCCACGGCGTCGTCGTCCATCCGAGGATGAACGTTCCCGGCTCGTCGACGAGCTCGAACTTCACGTAGACCGACCGGTCCTTAACGCGCTCGTAGCCCTGCGCGACCTCGTGCGACGAGAGCGCCGTACCGCAGCGCGTGCAGAACGGCACGACCTTGTAGTCCTGTTCGAGCAGCTTCGCGTCCCACGCCTGCTTGAAGATCCACCACAGCGTCTCGATGTAATCGTTCGTGTACGTCGCATACGGGTGCTCGAGGTCGAGCCAGAATCCCACACGGTCAGTGATCTTCTCCCAGACGTCCTTGTACTTCCAGACGTTCTTCCGGCACTCCTCGTTGAACTTCTCGATGCCGTACGCCTCGATGTCCTTCTTGCCTGAGACCTTGATCTGCTTCTCGACCTCCAGCTCGACCGGTAGTCCCTGCGTGTCCCAACCGGCCTTCCGGTCGACGCGGAACCCCTGCATCGTTTTGAACCGCGGGATCAGGTCCTTGAACGCGCGCGTCTCGACGTGGCCGATGTGCGGCATGCCGTTCGCTGTCGGCGGCCCCTCGAAGAACACAAAATCGCCCTTCGGCGAATCCTTCGCAAGGGTCTTCTTGAAGACGTCCTCGTCCTTCCACTTCTTCAGGACTTCCTTTTCCAGTTCGACGAAATTCGGTACGGCCATGGTATTAGAACACAATGATTATTAACAGTATTGCTACGAGTGCAACTGAAAACCAAATTGATCGATGCCTAATTTCAACGTCATTTTTCGTATGCGCATATATGCGCCGAGCGATCACAAACGTCGTAACGGCCGTTCCAACAATAAAGATTGGCGCGACCAACCAAAGAACAAAAAACACCTCTTGACCAGACTGTGTAAACATCTTCCAAAGCATGGCACTTGGTAATACCACTGTAGAAATGACCGTAAGTAAACTGGCTGAATATTTTCTTTTTCTTTGAAGTTGTGGGTCGACAGCAATGTCCGAATGCGTGGATGGTTTTATACCACCGGCAATAAGGATGGCACATACGATTATCACGCCAACGACCGACCATATGTACACCGAATCAGGTAATTTACCTGATGCCGAACCAATGACGAGCCCGACGAGTGCAATCAATCCTAAAAAGCCAATAAAGACTCTTTTCATGTTAGGCGTGGTTAATTGTTCGCTGTAGGAGGCTCATTGAGCGGTAGTATATGAAATTGGTCCGCTGTTGCTCGCAGCGGATTCAGAACTGTTCTGACCTTCTCACTGCGATATATCAGATCGC
>CAYGGS010000008.1:0-16537 GCA_964349545.1 uncultured Gammaproteobacteria bacterium | reverse complement strand
GCTCGCAGCGGATTCAGAACTGTTCTGACCTTCTCACTGCGATATATCAGATCGCAGGGAAAGTATATGATAAACGAATCGGCTGGTCAATCACCTCCCCGTCGCTTCGCTCCACCCCCTCCACAATTGTGAAGGGGGTTTTTGTGTTCAAAATTCCTCCCCTCCTGAAATCAGGAGGGGTCGGGGGAGGTGATAGCAAATCTCAATCTTTTCAAAACACCTTCTAGATCCTCAATTACCTCGTCATTCGTAAACCGAATAACACGAATGAACATCGAATTCAACCACTCTGTTCGCGCTCGATCATATTCCTGCTGATGAGCTGTGGAATGTGTTTCACCATCAACCTCGATCGCCAGTCGAATCTTGTCACAATAGAAATCAAGGATGTAATTTCCGACGCTGTGCTGACGTCGAAACTTCAAACTCATGAATTGCTTCGACCTCAACGCATTCCATAAAAGAATCTCGGCCTTAGTGCTATCACGCCGCAACTGTCGACGTCGTTCTTCAAATTTCGTGAGATTATAAATTCGTGGCATCGGAAAGTCTCCGCGCCACCAAGACTGCGATATATCAGATCGCAGGAAAAGTGTACCGTACTTCCACAAATCAGTCAAAATGGTCCAGATGCGTCGTTCTATTCCGATTTTTCTCTTTCTTTTTACTTACTATCTTCCGTATTTATACGCACCAAGACAGTAATCATTGCCTGAACAAATCGATGCATCACCCGTTACTCGAGCATATAGTCCTCGACAAACGTTCCTTGTCGTCTCTTTCCATCCTTCGTCATTTGGGTGAAATTTATTTTTTTGCACAACATCTGCCTGCCTCAAACACTCCTGGTAGTTTTCATTATCCTTTACCGTCCGACCCATACAGCTTTGCCAGGAATAATATTCCGAATTTAACAATTGCATACATTGAGAACTTGATGTTGCGGAAGCAACAAATTGCTGGATTTCTTTCTGATGTTGTAGGTATGATGCGTCTTTGTTTTCCAATGACCTTCCATAATAGACACTTAGGATAGCCGATAGAAAGATCAACATTGTCGCACAAACGATGAGTATCACGTTCCGTTTGATAAATTCCCGAAGCGTAATTACATTTCGTAAATACTTGGCCACCACAATTGCGATAAGAATACTTGGGAACGCAAGAACGATTACTCCTAACCCGGCATTTCCCTCAAGTTGTCCTCGTGCACGAGGTGTCATTTTCAATATAAACGCAATAATCATTAATGCCCCAACAGAAATCGAATAAAACATCACCGCAAGATAACGATACATCCCAAATCGATCACTCGTTCCAGGTTGCACGTCGTGCGGTTGCCGCTTCTTGCTGAACAATTTCATAGCGAGCAACAACAAAAGACCGACTACTAGAAATGGTACGATCGGACTGTGAAAAATGAGTTGTTGCACGCTCTGTCGTCTATCTCTTCTTCTGCGCCTGGAGCACCTCGCGATACACCGCGAGCGTCTCGCGTGCGACCGTGTCCCACGTGAACTGGCTCGCGCGCTTCTGGCCCTCGCTGATCAACCGCGCACGGAGCTGCTTGTTGCCGACGACCTTCGCGATGGCCTGGCCGATGTCCCTATACCGCGACGGGTTCACGAAAACGGCGGCGGTCCCTGCGACCTCGGGAAGTGACGACACACGGCTCGTCACGACCGGCGCGCCGAGGCTCATCGCCTCGAGCACCGGAAGGCCGAACCCCTCGTACAGGCTGGGGAACGCGAACACCGTGGCGTGCTCGATGAGGTGGAGCTTATCCTGGTGCGGAAGATACCCGAGGTACCGGATCCGTCCGCTCTTCCCGCTCTCCTTGATGGCTTTGATGACGTTCCCGTACTTCCACCCGGGAGCTCCGGCGAGGATGAGGTCGACCTTCTTCATCGACGGCAAAGAAGCGACCGACCGGAAACCTTTGATGAGGTTCAGAAGGTTCTTCCGCGGCTCGAGCGTCCCGACGAAACAGACGTACGGACGGGCGAGGCCATACCGCTCGCGGACGTCGACGACGCCCTTGCCTGCCCGTTCCTTAATGAAACCTTCCGGGATCACCGTGATGCGCTTCTCGGCAATGCGGAATAGCTGCCGGATGTCGCGTTTCGTCGACTCGGACACGGCGATGACCCGCTTCGCGCGCCTGATGCTGCGCGGCACGACCAGCTTCTTCGACAGGAGCTGTCGCCCCGGGAACAGCTTCGGGTGCTTGTAGATCGCGAGGTCGTGGACCGTCACCACGGTCGGGCCGCGGTACGTGAGCGGCACGGAGGTCGCCGGTGCGTGGTACAGGTCGAGCCGCTCGCGCATGAGCGCACCGGTGATCAGGAGGTGCGAATAGCTGACCGGAAGGAACCGGCGGTACTGCGAGAACGGGAAGAACTTGATCTTCACGTTCGCCTGTTCGAACTCCTGTGCCTTCTCGCACGACATGCGCGAATCGAAGAACAGCACGAACTCGTTCTTGCGGTCATGCTTCAGGAGCGTCTTCACGAGGTAGTACGTGTACGTACCGACACCGGCCTGCTCGCCCTTACCGGGGTTCAGTATTGTCCGACAGTCTATTCCAATTCGCATAGTTTTGTTTCCAGTCCCTCTCCTGCCCGAGGAGAGGGGTGCCCGAAGGGCGGGGTGAGGTGGGAGGTGCGGCAGTCGATTCCTATTCTCATAGTCACATCTTCTCGGGCGCAGAGACGCCCATTAGTTTCAACGTGGTCGCGAGCACGGTCTTCGTCGCCTCGACGAGGGCCAGCCGGCGCTCATCGACGACATCCTCGTCGATGACGCGTACCTTGCCGTAGAAATCATGGAACGCGGTCGCGAGGTCGACGGCGTAGAACGGGAGCTTCTGGACCTCGTAGGTCCTCGCCACCTCCTCGACGAGCGACGGGAGCCGCAGCAGCTGCTTGATCAGGCCGATCGCCGACGGTTCGGCTAACGCTTGGCCTTTTTTGCGCGGCAGTCCCTTCGTCTTCTTCATGATACTGCAAATCCTCGCGTGCGCATACTGGACGTAGTACACCGGGTTCTTATCGCTCTTCTCCTTCGCGAGGTCGAGGTCGAAGTCCATGTGCGTGTTCGCGGCGTGCATCAGGAAGAAGAACCGCGCCGCATCCAGTCCGACATCATCGATCAGTTCCTCGAGCGATACATAGGTCCCCGCGCGCTTTGACATACGGACTTCTTCGCCGTTCGACATGAGCCGCACGAGCTGCACCAGAATCGCCTCCAGTTTCCCTTCATACCCGAGTGCGGCAACGGCGGCCTTTAACCGGGATACGTACCCATGGTGGTCCGCACCGAGCACGATGATCTCACGGTCAATCTTCCGCTTGACGAACCGGTCCCAGCGCAGCGCCACATCAGGGACGATGTACGTATACGTGCCGTCCGATTTGATGACGACGCGGTCCTTATCGTCGCCGAACTCAGTCGTTTTGAACCATGTCGCTCCCTCCGATTCGTACAACAATCCTTTTTCACGCAACAGCGCGAGGGCGGCTTCAGGCATCTTCTTCTCATACAATTCACTTTCACGGAACCAGCGGTCGTATGCAACACCCGCTTTTTTCTCCATCACCCGTTGCAGTTCCGCGATCATCAATGTCAGCACGCGTCCCTTGATGCGATCGCGGAGCTCGCTCCCCTTCATCTTGTACTGGTGCAGCTTAAGGCGCTTCGCCAGTTCCTTCACGTACTCGCCCTGGTAGAGCTCCTCGGGATAATCGACGTTGACACCCTGCAGTTGGAACGAGCGACGGATGACCGACTCGGCGAGCGTATCCACTTGCTTACCGGCATCGTTCACGTAGAATTCACGCAGCGGCTTGTAGCCCGCCTTCTGCAAAACTGACGCAAGGACATCACCGGTGAACGCACCTCGTCCGTTTCCCACATGGATGGGGCCGGTCGGGTTCGCCGAGACGAACTCGACAAGAACGCGCTTGCCGTTTCCGAGTGACAATTGCCCGTACTCCTTGCCCTCGCGCATGATCGTTACGACCTGCCGCTGGAACCATGTTGCCGATATGTAAAAGTTCAGGAATCCCGGCGCCGCGATCTCGATGCGGTCGATGCCAGATACAGTGCCGAGGTGCTCCTTGAGCTTCGTCGCGATCCGCATCGGGCTGTCCTTCACGACCGGCGCGAGCTGCATCGCCACGTTCGTCGCGTAGTCGCCGTTCTTCGCGTCGGCCGGCACCTCGACCCGGACGGCAGGCGGCTGCAACCGGCACTCCTCGAACAGCGCGGCGGATGCGTCGGTCAGCTTCTTCCTGAGTTGTTGCACCATGGTGGTCATAGCCATGGCAGTATAACGGATTTTGATGAATGACTGAAGTCGCGAGCGCTCTTACGCTAGTATGAGGTACGGCTCTTTCGATCTACTTGTTTAGATCGACGACGGAAAGAGACCAGTCAGGGTTATTCCAACGTCGCATGGTCTGCATGATCAATCGCCTCTTTCGCCCACGCGTTCTTCGAAGCGACTCCCGCAGGACGTCGTTCTTGAACTTCTGCTCGAGATTTTCCTCAGTGCTGTTTTTTGAATAGAGTATTGATACGTCCCGAAGCAACGCGAGTTCCGCCATAATTTCTCGCTCGTTGTTGGGCATGGCAACTAAAAAATCCACGTAACAAGCCGCGTATTGCTCCAGCGTCTTGCAGTTGAGTTGGTTCTGAAAACCGAAGAGTTCCTTGTCGTTGTCGGTCGCCTTGAGCAATCCTGACGAGAACACACCGCTCTTCTCGTTCTTGAGCAGCTTGAACAGTCCGCAATTAGCACAATCATTGGTACACCGTTTCGTATCCTCGGTATCGAAGACGAAGCGATACCCGCGCCAGTCATCGACGAACACCGTGGTGAACTTCCGGTATCGCTTCGAAAGTTTTTGAAATGACCTTATTGCCAGTCTTTGTATATCGGATCGCATATGTTCATCAGTAAATGAAATGATTGGGGTGGCAACGATGTCTGTCGTCGCCACCCCGCTGTTCCCGTCCCCTTCATGCCAAGAGAGGCAGCGGGCACAGCGTATACCCGCCGAACGGATCGCCCATACCCTCGACCGTGGCCCGGCAGCCGCCCCGGCAGCGCTCCCATCGGTCGCACGAACCGCACGGCTCGCCGACGTTGTACTTCGAGAGCGCACGGCGGTTCCGGAGAAGTTTCGACTCCCATGCCTTCCGGATCGGGTCAGGGTCCGTGACGCTCGAGAGCTGCTGCGTGCTGTTGGAGCAGGCCCTGATGGAACCGTCGACCGCGAAGTACAGCCCCGTGTCGTAGAAGGGACACGACCCGAACACATGCGGCATCAGGATACTTCGGCACGGGTAACGGAAGTACTTCTCCGCGCTGCCGGCGAAGGACTGCGTACCCTGGCGCTCCAGCTCCCGCACCATCCCGGCCAGCTGCTCCGGCGTCGGCGCGACCTTCCAGTACTCCGGCCCGACGGGCTCGCCCGAACCCATCAGTTCCAGGTCCACGCCGATCCCCCTGCCCAGGCAGTACCGGATGAAGTCGGGAACGAGGTGGAGGTTGGCCTTCCGGATCAGGTTCTGGAGCCGGAAAAGCGGGTCGCGGTATCCGGCGTCCGTGAACACCGTGATGCCGTCGATCATCCGCCGGACGGCCTCCGGGCCCCGGCCGATCATCGTCGCCTGCAGCGCGAGCTGCTCGGGATCCGACGGATCACCGATGTTCAGCTTGCCGGTAACGTTGATCCTGCGCTCGAACAGCCACCGGGCGAGCTCGGGCGTGATCGCGATCATGTTGGTGAAGACCCACGGAGCGATGCCGCGGCCGATGAGCACCTCGAGATACGGACGCAGATGCGGCCAGAGGAGCGGATCGCCGCCGAGGAGGTCCATGGTCTCGAGCTCACGGCCGCAGAAGTCGCGGCAGAGATCGAGCGCGCGAACGGCCTGCTCGAGCGTCATCATGCCCTTCCCGAGCAACCCGCGCTTCACCATATAGCATCCCGGACACCGGCACTCGCACTTCGTCGTCACTTCGATGATGCCGTAGCGGAGTCCGCCGTGCTGCTGCTCCTGGTACCGGTCCTCGATCATCGTGATGCTCCTTCCGCGCAGTGGTGGAACTTATTTGAACGGCCGCTGTGGGAACGGATTGGAACGAACAAATAACCCCTCCCACAGGAGGGGCCGTATGTTCGTATGGAGAGTTGCTTATCTACGGCGCATGCTGCGAGAGGCGTGACGATGCCGTATGATGATGCAGCCGTGCAAGCATGAGACGATAGCCGCCCATGCCTTTTTCAAGCCACCAGGAGATGCGGGCGATCGTCCGCGAACTCAAGCCAGTTTTTTCCACTATGCTAGTGTACGACACGCTTGCATCAAGCATGCGCGCGGCCTGCCAGCGTTTGCCGAATTCAATGAGCTCGTCTTCGGTCAACAGGTCACGGAAGAACTTCCGGGCTTCCCGCGGTGACTTCAACGACAGGATCGCCTTGAAAAGCTCGTTCGTCTGCGGATTGTTCCAAGCGTTCTTCATGTGGATTACTTTACTTAAGTAAAGTATATCAATAACAGATACCCGTCAAGCACCGGTTATCCACATAAGACAATCGACCGAGCGAACGCGAGGCCGATTGAAAATCAATCCGTCGCGCCTCGGGAGCGAGGATCAGGGTGCCCGAAGGGCGGGACCCTAGCCGAGCGGTTCGAGCGCGACACCTTGCAAGGGAAAGTCGCCGACGCGCCATAGCGCTTTGGCGATGGCGCGGGAGGCATCGGAAGGGAAAACCGTTGAGGTTTTCCCTCCGAAGGCATACACTTCCCCTATGCCCCACCTTGCCGAAAACCGCCAGGCCTACCATGAGTACGAGATCCTCGAGAAGATCGAGGCAGGCATCGTATTGTCCGGCGGCGAGGTGAAGTCGGCGAAGGCGGCCCAGATCAACCTGCGCGGCAGCTACGTGACCATCCGCGACGGCGCGGCCTGGATCATCAACCTGCACATCGCGCCCTACCAGCCGAAGAACCAGCCGAAAGGCTACAACCCGACGCGCACGCGCAAGCTCCTGCTCCAGAAGCACGAGATCGACGCGCTCATCGGCAAATCGAAGGCGCAGGGCCAGACCGTCATTCCCCTCTCGGTCTTTTCCAGGCGTGGTCTCATCAAGGTCGAGCTCGCCTTGGTACGAGGCAAAAAGTCGCACGACAAACGCTCGTCGATCAAGAAACGCGAGGCTGACCGCGAGATCGGCCGAGCGATGCGGCGCAAAGTCTGACCTACGGATTCCTCATGACGACTGGTCAACCCTATCTTGACAGTTCTTCGTATTTCATTCATACTCTCCCTCGCGGCTCTATTTTTGGACATCTGCCAAAAGTTCGGGTTTCCTCTCTGACTTCCAACCTCCGAACCTCAAACCTCTACTTCTGGGGGATGCTCAACAGTTGATGCAGCCTGTACTTTCCACCATTGCACGGCGTAGCGCCAAGATCTACGTTAAAATCCTGGAAATGATAAGTGCAAAGACACTTGCCAGCAAGCTCAGGAGCGCGTTCAGCGTTCCGCAGTTTGCCCCGTCGTTCGCGTAAAAAGTGAATGACCATCCGTCCGGTGATGCCGACGATCCGGATCCGGGTGTTATATCTATCGGCTGCCCCCACGCTTGCTCCAAGTGTGGGGGGAGAACTTCGGAGATAGTGACGGGTGCATCTTGTCCGCCTCCAAGCATCCGTTACGAACAAAACCGAGGTGGACGAACCGTGTGGACTGTGGTAGATTGTTGGTTGTAGACGCGGGCGCACGACCCGCCATCTCCACCAGACTTATCCATAATTCCCCGACCATCAGTACAAAATTCCTGCGCGTCAACGGGCTGATCCGGATACCCCAGGTCACGCTCATCGACGAGACCGGCAAGTCGGTCGGCATCATAGCCACTTCGGAAGCACTGCGCATGGCGCAGGACCGCGGATTTGACCTCGTCGAGGTCGCCCCGCACGCACGCCCCCCGGTGTGCAAGCTTCTCGACTACGGCGCGTACCAGTACCGCATCGAAAAGCAGGAACGGAAGAGCAAGGCGCACCAGAAGAAAGTCGACATCAAAGGCATCCGCCTCACCTTCAAGATCGGCGAGCATGACCGGACCGTCCGCCAGGAGACCGCGAAGAAGTTCCTCGCGGAAGGCCACAAGGTCAAGATCGAGATGATCCTCCGCGGCCGCGAGTTCGCCCACCAGGACCTCGCCCGGGAGAAGGTCAAGGAATTTATCAAGGAGCTCGGCGAAGGCGTCACGGTCGAACAGCCCCTCTCAAAACAGGGCAACAAGCTCCTCTGCATCATCACCAACGTATCGGCGAAACCAGTACTATGAAACTCAAGACCCATAAAGTGATCGCGCAGCGATCATCCTGACCCCGAACTTGTTTCGGGGGAAGGACCTCTCTATTTACTCGAACAATCACTGTATGAAACTCAAGACTCATAAAGCCACCGCCAAACGCTTCCGCGTCACGAAGCACGGCAAGATCCTGAAACGCGCCGCCGGCCAGAGCCACTTCAATTCCCGCGATCCGGGCCGCATTACGCTGCGCAAGCGCCGCGACCGGACCATCGCGAAGGTCGACACCCGCGCGCTGCGGCACCTTCTCCCCTACCAGCACATCACCCCGTCACAGGGCAAGGATTTTTAACCTCCCTACCTACCAACCTCGCAACCTCATAACCTCCCCACCTTCTTCCCTCATCACCTGATCCCCTTCCTCCCATGCGCATCAAACGCGGCGTCATCCACAAGAAGCACGTCAAGCACGTCCTCAAGCACACGAAGGGCTACCGTTGGCGTCGGAAAACCTCCATCAAGCTCGCGAAGGTCGCCGTCACGCACGCCGGCTGGCACGCGTACCAGCACCGCCGCCTGAAGAAACGCGACATGCGCCGCCTCTGGCAGGTCCGCATCAACGCAGGCTCGCGGCAGAACGGCGTGTCCTACTCGAAGTTCATCCCGCTCCTCAAGGCGAAGAACATCAACCTGAACCGGAAGGTCATGAGCGAGCTCGCCGCCGACCACCCGAAAGTGTTCGCAGAGCTCGTGAAGTTCGCCCAGGCGAAGTAATTTCACCACAAATTGAAGACCGGTCACTCCCTGTGGCCGGTCTTTGTTGGTGGCATCGACGCTCTGAGCGACGATGCCAGACGAGCTGATCATCGCATCACTCCATGTGCGATGAGAGTGGTCAGGCCGCAGCGGGTTCACGTGAATCCACAAGCATCCGGAGAACACGGTCCACGGCGTCCTGTTCGAGGTACTCCTCTTCCACGAACTGCCTCAGTGCGCCGTTGCGCGTCGCTCCCGGAGCACCCCACGGGGTGTACTCGATCCACGGGCGGCCTTCATGGACCCGCCCGACAAAGAAACGACGGAAGTCGAGGCTGACGAAGTGTCCCTCGGCACGAGGGCCAAGCTTGAAGTCGAGCACGGCCCCACGAACGACACGGGCGCCCGTCGCCTCGAGAAGCTGCTTACCGTAGACGAAGGAATACCCCTCATCGAGCACTTCGTCGACAAGGACGATGTCCTTTTCGAGGACCCTCGCCCTCGTGGGTGGAAGCAGCACTTCCGGCGTCAGCAGCGGGCTGGTCTTGTCGTCATCGTCGTACCGACGAAGACGCATCATGTCGAGAATCGGCAGACCAGACTCCTTCGAGAACAGAAGTGTCGGGATAACGCCCCCGTTCGCGATGCCGACGATGCCATCAAACCGCTCGCCGGATTCCTTTATCTGTCTCGCGCACAAGCGCGCAAGTTCCGCGATCGTCCCGCAGTCGTATCGTAGATCCGGATCCCTGACTGGCATAAGCGACCTCCATTGTAGATTTGACCGAACAAACGGCTATTGGTTTCGGTTTTTCATTTTCTCAAAGCCGACCGTATACAAAAACGGCCGCGGTGCGGCCTTAGGTAGTAGTTGGGAGTCTGCGCGGTTGTCGGGTGGGCTCCATAGGGAATTGTTAACACAGCTCAACCCGGTGCGCAAGAGCTTCTCCTGTGGATTACTTACGTCGATGAACCACCAGCGCGCCCAACAGCACGCCGAACGAGTCGAGCGTCGCATCGATGACCGCGCCATGGCGACCGGGAACGAACGTCTGGTGGAACTCATCGCTCGCGGCGTAGGCCACGCCGATCAGTACGGCCAGCCAGAGAGCTCGCGTCCTCGGAACACCGCTCACGGTCAGCGCGCGGTAGGCTAACCATCCTAAAATCGCGTATTCCCCAGCATGCGCGAACTTCCGCAGCACGAGGTCCCACATGGGCTGCAGGCCCGAGCTCAAGTCAGGGATCGATGACAGCGTGAAGATCAGCGCCATCCAGACGATGAGCGCGGACCATGCACCTTTTCGGGAACGGATGAACTTCGCGGCGGATATCATCGGGATCGCGAGAAGATACCCGTGTAGTCCCACCGTTTGAGGAGTCTGTTGAGCTTTGATAGACGGATCGTATCGCCCGAACGGAACTCAAGGAGAAGCGCCATCAACGGACCCCTCCAATCCTGAAAAAGCTGGCTCAACCAGAATCTGACTACAAATTCGGAAATGTCACGATCTTGACCACTGTACTGAACATTGGCAATTCGCACATCATCAATCAGCTCGCAGATTCTCCTGTCCTGTCGGAACATTGCCCACGATACATTACCTCGTCGAATCCCAAGTTTCTTGCCATTCCGTATTAACTTTGGGATGTTCGCGGTATCTTTCCTGAACTCACGAAGGGTGTCGTCACGAAATTTCCGGTAATCTTTCATCTTCTGACTGACGGGCAATAAACGTAAAAAATCGCTCTTCTCAATGCGAGTGCCGAGCAGCTCGGGGTATCGACCTATTGTTCCCAGCTTTTTCAGAAACGCGTATGCGGACTTATCCGATCTCTTGTAGAGCGGATACTGCCATTCGGGTATCTCTTTCACGAAAAGTCCTTATTGAATGTGGCGGGCCCAAGGGGATTCGAACCCCTGATCTTCTCCGTGACAGGGAGACGTGTTAACCGGGCTACACCATGGGCCCACGGTGAAAAGCAAAGCTGATTCTAGCAGATACGCAAAGAATTGTCGAGCTTGAATGTACACTGGTGTAATTCACAAAAATCCCCTATTATGTGGGAGCTATAGTCGTTAACGAGCAAAACACCTATGGATAAGAAATTGACCAAGCAAGACCTCCTGAAGGAAACGATCGAGCACGTCGACATCACCAAGCTCAACGCGACGCCGCTCGTCGAATCGTACAAGAAGATGTCGTTCTCGTCGCGCGACCTCGGCCGCGCCGCCGATATCTTCAACATGATGCTGAAGGACAAGGACTCGTCCGTCTGGCTGACCCTCGCGGGCTCGACGAGCGCTGCCGGCTGCATGCAGGCGTACGTCGACATGGTGAAGCTCGGTATGATCGACTGCATCGTCGCGACCGGCGCATCGATCGTCGACATGGACTTCTTCGAGGCGCTCGGCTTCAAGCACTACAAGGGAACGCCGTTCATCGATGACGCCCTGCTCCGCTCGCTCTACATCGATCGCATCTACGACACGTTCATCGACGAGGAGGAGCTCCAGGAGTGTGACAAGTCCGTGAAGAAGGTCGCCGACCAGCTCGAACCGCGGCCGTACTCGTCCCGCGAGTTCATTTGGGAGATGGGCAAATGGCTCACCACGAACTCGAAGAAGAAGGAATCGCTTATCCAAGTCGCCTACGAGCACAATGTCCCGATCTTCTGCCCGGCCTTCACCGACTCGTCGGCCGGCTTCGGCCTCGTCATGCACCAGGTCGAACGCCCTGACAAGCACATGACCATCGACTCGGTCGCCGACTTCCGCGAATTGACCGAGATCAAGCTGAAGAGCAAGGAATCCGGCCTCCTCATGGTCGGCGGTGGCGTACCGAAGAACTTCGCGCAGGACACGGTCGTCTGCGCCGAAGTGCTCGGGAAGGACGTGCCGGTCCACAAGTACGCGATCCAGCTGACCGTCGCCGACGTGCGCGACGGCGCCTGCTCGTCCTCAACGCTCAAGGAAGCGAGCTCATGGGGCAAGGTGTCGACCGTGTACGAACAGATGGTCTACGCCGAGGCGACCATGTCGCTCCCGCTCATCGTCGCCTACGCGTACGAACAGGGCGCGCACAAAGGCCGCGCTCCCCGCAACTTCGCGAAGCTCTACACTAAATAATATAGTATTCCTCCAGTTTTTTCAGCGCTCCCCCTCCTGATATCAGGAGGGGGAAACCGCGAAGCGGAGGGGGAGGTCGCGTTACCAAATGACCAAACCAACTAGCAAGGCATTCTCCGACACCGGCTCGCGGGGTTTCCTCAATCTCCCCGACCACCACGATTACAGGACCTCGAAGGTCATCGTAGTACCGTTCGGTTTGGAAAAATCCGTCACGTTCGAACGCGGCACAGACAAAGGGCCGGACGCGATCATCGCCGCGAGCCACGAGGTCGAGCTCTACGACATGCTCTTCAGGACCGAGCCGTACAAGCAGTACGGCGTCGCGACATTGAAGAAGTTCCCGATCGCGCAGTCGCACAAGGCAGCACTTACGCAGCTCCAGGACATCACGACAGCGCTCCTTAAGGACGGGAAGTTCCCGGTCATCCTCGGCGGGGAGCACTCGCTGTCCGGCGGTTCGATACCAGGGGCGCACAAAGCGTTCCCCAAGGGTATCAACGTGCTTCACTTCGACGCACACTCCGACCTCCGACCGGAGTTCGAGGGCAACAAGTTGAGCCATGGATCGGCCATGTACCTTGCGCTCCCCTACCTCCACCGCATCGTCCAGCTCGGCATCAGGAACACCTCGACCGAGGAGCAGCCGGTGATTCGAAAGGCTACTGCGCAGAAAAAGCTCAAGTTATTCACCGCCGAAGATATCATGCGCCGGAAAAAACCGGCGTTCCTGAAGGAGACGATCGCGTTCTTGAAGGACAAGCCGGTCTACCTCACCTTCGACATCGACGCGTTCGACTCGAGCCTCATCGGCTCGAGCACGGGTACGCCCGAACCGGGCGGCCTCGGCTGGTACGAGACGCTCGATATCCTGTGCGCGACCACGAAGAACCTCAACATCGTCGGCGCCGAGTTCGTTGAGCTGCTACCGAAACAAGGCCAGCACGCGCCGGATTTCATGGTCGCGAAGCTGATCTACTGGTTCCTGAACCTCCGGTTCGGATCTCGGCGTTGATCCGGATTGTTGCGTTCGACCTTCCAACGTTCAGGGTTGAGACGGATGTACTCTCGAACATTCTGAAGGTCACGCTCGGTACGAATAATATGTTCGTAGAATGAGCGTTGCCAGATCGGTACGCCAGGCGTTTGACGTTCGGTGTTAATACGGCGCGCTGAAAACGTCTTGAACCCGCGAACGATTTCTGTCAGGGCGTGTTGTTGTTTCTCGGTGCCCGCGACGCCCATCGTTGTAACAGGGATTGAATCATCAGGAATCACAACAATTCCGTGAACATGGTTCGGCATTATAACGAATGAGTCGAGCAAACATCGATAATGATTCGGTAAATCGAACCAGTGTTCTTTGACAATCCTGCCGAACCGGGAGAGCAGAATCCGACCATGCTGCTTGCAAACAAAAATCTCTGCACGATCCTTGGTACAAATCGTTATAAAATACCAACCGGGTTGTGAGTAATCGTATCCTGGTAAACGCAACTGGTGGCTCCAATGGCCACCAATGCAACGATAGCACGTTGTCCGACACGTCACAACATCTCTGACCAGATTCCCCGTAGCCGCGGGTTTCAAACCCGCGGCTACGGGGACAAACGCATACCTATCGCTTCGTCTCCGCGACCAGCTCGCGGAGCCTTGTGGCGTCGCTTTTCTTCAGGTCGGCCTCACGATACCGCCACCGCCAGTTGTCCTCGCGGGTGCCGGGCGTGTTCAAACGCGCCGCACTTCCGAGGTTCAGGACGTCCTGCAACGGAACGATGACCGAATTCGCCCTGCTTGCATATGCGGTTTTTATCATCTGCCGAGCGGCTGTTTTGTCGTTCGCGCGGAGCATATGCCGAACGCGTTTTCGCTCCAGCCGCGACGCGTCGTCCATGAACCACCCGCGCGTCGTGTTGTTGTCGTGCGTGCCGGTGTACCCGACGCACCGCCGGCTCCAGTTCTTCAGAGCATGGATGCTGCCCAGGTTGTCAAAACCGAACTGGGCAACACGGACGCCCGGGAATCCCAGTTCGTTCCGCAACGCGTTGACGTCGTTCGTGATGATGCCGAGGTCCTCGGCGATGAACGATGCCTTCGGATACCGGTGCTGTATCAGCTGGAACAACTCCCTCCCGGGAACCGCATGCCATGAACCGTGGCGGCTGCTGCGGCTCCCCGCCCTGACGCCCCACGTCGCGACGTAGCCTCGGAAGTGGTCCAGACGAACGACGTCGTACAGGTCGAACGACCGGCGGAAACGGTTGCGCCACCACGTGAACCCGTTGGCCGCCATGTGCTTCCAGTCGTACAGCGGATCTCCCCACACCTGTCCGCGGCTCGAGAAATAGTCCGGAGGAACGCCCGCGACCAGCTTCGGACGACCCATCCGGTCGAGCAGGTATCCGTGCGGGTTCGACCACGTGTCGGCACTGTCGCGCGTCACGAAGATCGGCAGGTCGCCGATGATGCGGATACCTTTTGTATGGGCGTAACGTTTCAGCCGGTGCCACTGCACATCGAACTGCCACTGCATGAACTCGTGCAGCACCACCTGTTCATGCAATTTCCCGCGCCATGTGTCCAACGTCTCGGGTCGGCGGCGCCGTAGCGAGTGCGGCCATCGCGTCCAGGGCACCGACTCGCCGAAGTGCTCCTTCAACGCGGCGAACAGCGCGTAGTCGTGCAGCCAGTAGTGCTCACGTCGCACGAACGCGTTGAACCTCGCGCGTTGTGTCCGCGTTCCATATGTTTCATAATGCTGCCACGCCGAGCTCAGAACGGCGCGTTTCCTGCGCGCAACCTCGCGATAGCGTACCGGCTCATCATCGTCGCTCCACGGCTTTGGTAACGCCGGAAGAAGCCGTTCCCTTGCGAGCAGTTCCGGGCTAATGAGCAACCAGTTACCCGCGAACGCCGACGACGACGCGTACGGCGATCCCACGAGATCGGGCACCACCAGCGGCAACACCTGCCAGTACGCCTGCTTCGCGGTCCTTAGAAAATCGACGAATCGGTACGCGGTCGACCCGAAGTCGCCGATACCATACGGCGACGGCAGCGAGGTCGGGTGCAGCAATATGCCGGCGGTACGGACGGTCTTCTTCATGATGTATATGACATGCGTATACGCGAGCGGGCTACGGCATTGACGATTGCTAACGCAACGAGCTCTATGACGATCATCGCAACCCGGCTCACGACCGCGAGCAGGATCGCTTCGCCGGTACCCATGAACGGCGCGAGCAGGAACGCGAGTACCGCTTCACGGACCCCGAGGCCGCTCGGTGTGATGAAGCTCAGGTAGCCGACGAGCCAGCTCAACAGGAACACGCCCGCCAGCACGACGGCATCCGTCGAGTCGTTCAGCGGCAGCCCGAGCGCCTTGACCGTACACACCTGGAACGTCGCGAACACGAGCCAGGCGAGCGACATCCATATGAACGATCGTCCAAGTCCGCCCGTCGCGGGAACCCGATCCTTCTTTCGTACGATACGATACACCATCGTTACGAACCAGTGCGAGATGCTCCTGAAGCTCATCAGTACGCACAACAGCGCAGCGATCACCAACAATGCTCCCCGACCTGGGAACAGGAAATCAGGGTATCCGATCAACATGAGCGCGGAGAGTCCCGCCGCCGTCACGATGAGCGCGAAGGTCTCCAGGACCATGCTCGAAAATACCACGACCCTCTCAATACCGAGCTTCGGCGCCATGGCGACCCTTCCCACGACCGACCATACGTTGCCGGGGATGTACCGGATGATCTCGCCGTTCATCCAGACCTTGCCGACCGGCCAGTAGCGTGCACGGACACCCACGGACTCGAGTGCGCGCTGCCACGCAATAATCCGAAAAAAGAAATAGCCAAGGCCAGGCACCGATCCCAACACGAGCCACGACCATGCGAGGTGGTCGAAGCTATCCCGGACGGACGGCCAGTCGTGGACGAGCCGCTGCACCAAAAAAAAGATGATGGCGGCGGCGAGCGTCCACCGGAGCACCTCCCGCACGAGCGAACGGCTTCCCTTAGCGGCTGGTGTGTCCGTCGTCATTGTCGAGCGTCTCCTGGACCGGAATGCGATGCTCCCGGAACCGACTGACGATCAGTTCGGCGAGGAGTCCCGTGAATATGAACTGCAGGCCGGTCAGGATCATGAGCACCGAGAAGATGAGGAGCGGACGCTCGCCGATCGAGGTACCCTGCAGCTTCACGATGACGAGATACACCGCGCACAGGGCGGCGACGGCGAACGGCACGCCTCCGATGCTGCCGAACAGGTAGAGCGGACTATTCTGGAACTTCCCGAGGAACGC
>CAYGGS010000007.1:14490-18708 GCA_964349545.1 uncultured Gammaproteobacteria bacterium | reverse complement strand
ATGATACGCTTCACGTCGAAGCCTGCGATACGGCCGGCGTCCTTCGTGGCCTGACGCTGCGAGTCGTCGAAGTATGCCGGGACCGTGATGACGGCCTCGGTGATCTTCTCGCCGAGCTTCGCTTCCGCGTCGGCCTTGAGCTTCGCGAGGACCATCGCTGAAATTTCCTGCGGCGTGTAGTCCTTCCCGCCCATCTCGATCTTCACGCCTTCGCCGGCGTGCTTGATCGTGAACGGCAGGACCTTCAAGTCGCGCTGGACCTCCTCGTCGTCCCACCGGCGGCCGATGAGCCGTTTGATGGAATAGAGCGTATTCGTCGGGTTCACGACGGACTGCCGCTTCGCGACCTGTCCGACGAGACGTTCGCCCGTCTTCGTGACCGCGACGACCGACGGGGTCGTGCGCGCGCCCTCCGCGTTCTCGAGGACCTTCGGCTCGCCGCCCTCGATGATCGCCATCGCGGAGTTCGTCGTGCCGAGGTCGATGCCCAGTACTTTCGCCATAGTTGTTTCCCTTCTTATGCCTTCCTTGTTGAGGTTGTTGATAGTGGAGGAATGAGGTTCGTGTCGCGCTCGAGGAGATCATGCAGCCGGATGACGTCGTCGGCGACGACCGCGCCGCCCTGCTCGAAGACAGCCACCTCGTCCAGCGTCAGGTCCGTCACCAGCCCGACCGCCTGCAGGCCGTGCTGGCCCGCGGTCAGCATCGAGAGCACGGCGCTCCCGCAGCTCGCGCACGAGATGTACGTGAGCACGTTCTGATCGCGCTCAGCGATGATCTTGAACTGCTGGAGGTCGTACATGGTGTTGCAGACCGGGCAGCGGCCGTTCAAGTGGAGGTTCGAGTGAAAGACGTTGAACTGTTGTGGCATGGTGGATGTCGGGTGAAACGGCTCGAGAGCCGTTCTTACACTATGAAGCCTTGATCTTGATGGTGCGGGGTTTCGCCGCTTCGGACTTCGGCACGGTGATCCTGAGGATGCCGTTCTTGAAGCTCGCTTCGGCCTTGTCGCCGTCGACCGACTTCGGGAGCGCGACTGCCCGGTAGAACGAACCCGCGCGGATCTCCTTCCGGTAGTAGTGCCGGTCCTTGTCGTCGACCTCGGACTTCGACTCCGAGGTGCCCGAGATCTTCAGGACGCTGTCCTCGATCTCGATCGATACCTTCTCCGGGTCGATTCCGGCGAGCGGCGTCTCGACGATGATGTGGTCCTTGTCCTCGGACACGTTGACCGCGGGCGTGAAGTTGATGAGGTCGACGCCCGCGAACATGTCATCGAACAGGTCCGGGATCATCGAGCGGTATGGTACGAGTGCCATGGTACGGTCTCCTTATCTAATGGTTAGTACGTTGGTATGTTGAAAGCATTACATCGAGCTCACTCCGCGACCCTGACCTGCGCCGCTTCGACGAGCTTGCCGTGCATCGTGAACCCGGTCTTCATCTCCTCGATCACGGTTCCGGACCTTACCCCATCCCGCTTCTCCTTGCCGATGGCATGGTGCAGCTCGTGATCGAACGGCTTGCCGACGGTTTTGATCTCCTCTATCCCCAGGCTCTCGAACAGCTGCTTGAACTGCTTGATCGTATGGAATATGCCCTTGACCCAGTCCTTGCCGTCGTCGCCGTCAGGGACGTGCGACAGCGCACGCTTCATGTTGTCGTAGATCGGCAGGAGCTCGATGATGAGCGCGGCGTTCGCGAACTTCGCCAGCTCCTCCTTCTCCTTCTCCGACTGTCGCTTCAGGTTCAGGTAGTCGGCTTTCGCCCGTTGCCAACCGGCCAAGTGCTCGTCGGCGAGCTTCTGGAGCTTCTCAACGTCGGTCAATTCTGGGATCGCGGCGCCCGAGGTGACACCGGGATCAGCGGGCGCCACCGGGTTCATGCCAGGAATTGCGGCACCATCAGCGTGCTGAGTTGGTCGAACGGCATCGTTGGTCATCCCGTTAGTCCCGTTAGAAATGAATGATAGGTATCTAGCTGTACAGATACTATGGTATTATTTACCACTTTATTTTTTAGAAGTAGTACATTGTACATTTCTAACGGGATTAGAAAATTGTCTGAACGATACGGGATCATGCGTCTGCCAGTAGATTACGGGTAAAATTGACAAGGGAAATGTTCGTAGCATAGTCCTGCCGGATCGGCCCGAGGACTCCGAAAAGGCCTGACCGCTGCGGTATCGGCGAGAGAACGAGGCCGCACGCGCGGTTGAACGGATTGTCCCGCCCGAGGAGCACCGTGCTGTCATCGGTGAGCTGACTGAAGAACTCCGGCATGACGTCGTCGAGGTGGTCGACGACCTCGGAGATCGCGCGGATCATGTCGACCTCGTCGAACTCCGGCTGGCTGAAGAGCTTCGAGATGCCGGTGTAGTACGTGTCGTTCGGCGAAAACGCGACGAACACGGCGTGCGCGGTCAGGTCGGCGAGCGACTGCGCGAGGTGCTTCAGGAGCTCGTGCTTCGAGTGGCGGTACGCTTTCACTACCTTGACCAGCTCGTCCTGCGTCGTCTTCGCAACCTCCTTGTCCTTCAGGAAGGTGTCGAGGTAGTAGCGCCAGCCCTTCTCGGTCGGGATGCGGCCGGCCGATGTATGCGGCTGGAACAGGTACCCGCGATCCTCGAGGTCTCCCATATCATTGCGGACGGTCGCCGGCGACACGTCGAGTTTCGCATCGTCAAGGAGCATCTGCGAACCGACCGGATGCGCGTCATGGATGTAACGCTGGACCACGTCCTGAAAGATGGTTTGTTGACGTTCTGAAAGCATATTGGCTTCATTTAGCACTCTAACATCGAGAGTGCTAAATGCAGTATAAAAAGGCCTGCTCATCCTGTCAAGCCACTTACTGCCGTTCCTGTGGAAAACATGCGCTAGGAGCGTTTTTGGGGGCCTTGGGGGCCATTACTTCCCTGGTTCGAGTGGTCGATCAGTATGTTCTCGAGACGTTCGTTGTCGTTCAACACCCGCGACGACGAATGGATGTGGACATCACCTTGTGCAGGCTTTAGGATATTGGGTTTCTCGGTGCTCCGCTTGAGGTGTCGGTGCAGATGATGATACTTGATCATGTACAGTACGAGCAGTGCCAGCAACAGCACGATGACGATGACCAGGACGTTGACGATGACCATCGTCGGGATGATGAAATTGTACAACTGAACGGCGTTCGTCACGATCCTGAACTTGACCGGCGAAGTGACCGCGCTCTCGGTCCCATCCTGCGCGATGGCGGTGAGGGTGATGCTGTGCTCGCCCGGAGCGACGTTCGGTTCGACCTCGATCTTCCATGCCACCATACCTTCAGGCATTGCCGACGGCGGGTTCGGATCAAGGTGATCACTTACGGCGTACGGGCCATAGTCGACGCCGTCGATCGTCAGCCGTATGGAATCCTGAGCGTTCGACAGACCGCGGAGGATGAGCGGCTTGTTGCCGAACAGCACGGGGGTCAGGTCGACGAGCACCGGTTGCGGGTATCCGATGACGTCGAACGTGGCGCTCGATTCGGTCATGTTGCCGGCCTTATCATACGCCCGGACAGCGACGTTGTGCGTACCCGGATCGAGGATCGGCGTCGTATAGGGGCTCAACACCGTCTTGAACTCGGCGTTGTCGAGCGACAGTTCATAGTGGTCGACGCCGGACGTCGCGTCGGTCGTCTCGAACGAGAGCGTCGGATCCCCGACGATCGTGATGGTAAACGGCAGCGGCGCGGTCGCGTCGATCTGGAACCGGTAGTGCGCCGCCGGCGACCACCCGGTCGCGTACTTCGCACGGACGTGGAGGTACCAGACGCCGTCAGCCACCGCGTCCTTCGAGAAGCTCGCCGCACCGGTCGTCACCTTCGTTTCCGGTACGCTGTCCGGGGCCGTATCGAACACGACGCTGTACCCCTCGACGCCGGTACCGCCCTGCCAAGATGCGTTCACGACGTTCGAACGGTACCACGCGTCCTGGTCGGGGTTCGTCGTCGAACTGAAGGTCGGTGCGGACGTCGTCGGCGGGCTCGTGTTGGTATTGACGTTGGTATTGACGTTCGTGTTCGCCGGCGGTGCCGGTTTCGTTATCCTGACCGACGCGGTCCGCTGGCTTTTCAGCACGTTCGTTCCCTGTCCGTCGTTCGCGAGCACCTGCCCGCCGGTCACGGCGACCGTCGCGGTTCCTTCGGCAAGCGCCTTGAAGGTGATCGTCACGATCTTGCCGGACGTGC